>CANGFL010000061.1 GCA_947453015.1 Oxalobacteraceae bacterium
GTCTAGTCTGTGCACCAACTCCAAAAATTTGGCTTGCGGCCTGGCCGCCCGGAGTTGCTCGATAACGCCATGACTAATGCCCGATCCTCCATGCACTGCCACACCCGCAGGCTTATCGATGATCAGCAAGTGCTCATCTTCGAACAATATGGCAAATTCCATGGCGGGAACATGGGAATGTTCACGCTCAGCGATACGCATGGGCGGTACGCGCACCGTATCGCCCTCAACTAATCGATACGTGGCATCTATCCGCCCCTTGTTTACCCTAACCTGGCCGGAACGCAGGACTTGATAGACATGACTTTTGGGTACGCCTTTGCAAATTCGTAGCAAAAAGTTATCAATTCGTTGCCCGGCTTGTTCAGAGTCAATCGTCAGCCATTGAACTGCGGGGCGATTTGATGATTCGGCAAGCTCGGCGCGAAACCTCGGGTCATTTTCGGAAAGCCTCGCTAAGTCATTCATTTTGAATATATAATCTGCAAAGCGATGTAAGTCGCTGGGTGTGTAACATTAAAGAACGCATTCTACACAGGGGCATCTCTATCGGCCCCGTCTGTTTCGAGGTCCTCACACAATGAGCGCAGGTTTCGCTAACAAAGCGAATCCATGTAACTGGCGGCATTCTGTGATCCTCCTAGAGAATTCGATAGTAAAGCTGTGCATGCAGGCTTTTTTGCGTTGTCAGGGTCGCACCGAAGTTGCGATCGGACCGGACGCCAAATCGCCGGAAGCAAAAGCTAGGAAAGCAAGGATTAGTCTGGCAAGCCATTCTCAAGATGAAGGCTTGCTGGCAGATGCAACTGAATTAATTTGCTGATTGTGACGATAATGAGATTCCAACCAACGCTGGTTGAACAACGCCTTCACACCAATGACAAGCCGCCAATCGGGGCTGGTTTGTTGCTGCGTGATGGTGTGATCTTTTTTCGTTAGTCGCAAAACCTCAGTTTCATCCTCGCCAAGTGCGACGAGCGTCAAATGCTCAGTCTGCACTTAACGGCAATATCCCTCTCCCGGCTTCTGCTCCCACGCGTGCATCCAATGATTTTTCCGCGCTAACAGACCTATAGTCTGCTAGCCGGGCATGGGCCTTATAAGGCCACGGAGCCATACACAATGAAACGCATGCTGTTTAATGCCACGCAACAGGAAGAGTTGCGCGTAGCAATCGTCGATGGGCAAAAGCTTATCGACATCGATATCGAGACCACCGGTCGCGAACAACGAAAATCCAATATCTACAAAGGCATCATCACCCGCATCGAGCCCTCGCTCGAAGCCTGTTTTGTCAACTACGGTGAAGAACGTCACGGCTTCTTACCTTTTAAAGAAGTCGCGCGCAGCTATTTCCGCGAAGGCGTCGACATTCGCAACGCAAGCATCCGCGATGCCTTGCGTGAAGGCCAGGAAATTGTGGTGCAGGTTGAAAAAGAAGAGCGCGGCAACAAGGGCGCTGCCCTGACATCATTTATTTCTCTCGCCGGCCGCTATCTGGTCCTAATGCCTAACAACCCACGTGGTGGTGGCGTATCTCGCCGCGTTGAAGGCGAAGACCGACAAGAACTGCGCGAAGCGATGGATAAGCTCGATCTGCCACAAGGTATGTCCGTCATTGCTCGTACTGCCGGTATCGGTCGTAATGTCGATGAACTGCAGTGGGATTTAAATTACTTAATGCAGCTATGGCGTGCCATTGATGGCGCCGGCAAATCTGCACCGGGTGCCTTCCTGATCTATCAGGAATCCTCACTCGTCATCCGCGCTATCCGCGACTACTTCCAGCCTGATATCGGTGAAATCCTCATCGATACCGATGACATCTTTGAACAAGCTCAGCAATTCATGAGCCACGTGATGCCGGATATGGCGCACAGAGTCAAACGCTATCGTGAAGAGGTGCCGCTGTTTTCGCGTTTTCAAATCGAACACCAAATCGAAAGCGCTTATTCGCGCACCGTACCACTGCCTTCTGGTGGCGCAATCGTTATCGATCACACCGAAGCATTGGTATCGGTTGATGTGAACTCGGCGCGTTCTACGCGCGGCGGTGATATCGAAACCACGGCATTCAACACCAATCTAGAAGCGGCAGATGAAGTCGCGCGTCAATTACGCCTGCGTGACTTGGGTGGCTTGATTGTGATCGACTTCATCGACATGGAGAATTCCAAGAATCAGCGTGAAGTTGAAAACCGTCTCAAAGATGCACTGCACTACGATCGTGCGCGCGTTCAGATGGGAAAAATTTCCCGCTTTGGCTTGATGGAACTCTCGCGTCAGCGACTGCGCCCTTCTCTCTCCGAAGGTAGTCACATCACCTGCCCACGTTGTAACGGCACTGGGCATATCCGCGATACCGAATCATCAGCATTGCAAGTCCTGCGTATCATTCAGGAAGAAGCGATGAAGGAAAACTCCGCCGCGATCCACGTGCAAGCCCCGGTGGATGTGGCTGCATTCCTGCTGAACGAAAAACGTGGCGAGATTTTGAAAATCGAAACTCGTCATCGCGCCTCCGTGGTGCTGATTCCTAACAAGCACTTAGAGACACCGCACTACAAGCTTGATCGTATCAAGCACGATGATCCACGATTAGATGATCTGCAAGCCAGCTACAAATTGGCTGAAGAAGGCGACACCGATGTCGGTTATAGCAAGCGCAAAGAAGAAGAGCGCAAGCCACGTCAGGAAGCTGTCGTTAAATCGATCACGCCTGATCAACCCGCACCGATTGTTGAGCGTCGCGAAACTCGCGGACAAAGCAATGAGCAAGCCGCCGAAGGATTTCTGTCACGTCTGTTTGGATTTTTCCGTAAAAAACCAGCAGCAGAAGCTCCGGCAGCAACGGGTTCAAAAAACAAAGATCGTGAACGTAGCGAGCGCGGCGGTCGCGGTCGTAATCGTTCCGGTCGTGGACGCGGACGTGACAAAACGGATGAACGTCCAGAGTCACGTGAAGCCAAGGATGCTCGAGATCCTAAAGCCAAGGAAATCAAAGAGCCACGTCAGCCCAAACCACCGCGTGAGCCTAAAGAGGCACGCGAACCCAAAGACGGTAATGAGCCACGCCGTGAACGCGGCAATCGTCAGCAGCGTGATGACAAGCGTCCGCTCGCCACCGATGAAAATACCAATCTTGTCAACGACAGTGCTTATCCAGTAAGTACACATCCCGTGTCTGCTTCAGCGGGTAGTGAACAACCGGTTCAGGCTGATCTGCTCACCAATCCTGGTGAAGAGTCAACGACGGATGCATCGGGTGAGCCACGTCGTCGTCGTCGTCGCGGTGGTCGCAATCGTAATCGTCGCGATCGTGATCAAGTCGATGGTAATCAGTCAGAGAATGCTGGTACAGACGAGTCAGGCTCGCATTCGCACGCTGATCACTCGGATCACTCGGATCACTCCGAATCGAATACCGTAGAGGTGGTGCAGCAATTTATCGAGCACGCGAATGATCCGCGCCCAAGCTATACAACAGCAGCTCCCGTGAGTACTGCAGCAACGTACTCACCCGCGCCTACGTTTACTAGCGAAGCTGCTGCTACTTCTTATACCCCCGCGCCTGCATCTACAGTGACAGCCGAAGTTCCTGCGGTTGAGCCTAAGTACACTCAGGTTGATTCGCATACGCATTCGACTACAAGTACGCATCATGAGCATGATCACTCACATGATCACAAGCACGATGATCATCATCATGCCCATGCTGAATCATCAACGGTAGAGGCCGCTCCAACACCGGCTCCGGTATTCGTACCTACGCCTGTGGCAGTCACTCCGGCACCTAGTCCAGCATCTGCTCCCGCAGCGGTGGCAGCGCCGGTATCAACTCCGGTCGCGCAGGCAGTCAGTCAACAGAGTTTGGATGAGGTATTGAAATCGGCAGGTCTGACCATGGCAGTGACCAATCCCGACAAACTGCGTCAGGTACAAGAAGCATCCGCTGTGTCAGCGCCGCCAGTACGTACACCGCGTGAGCGCAAGCCCGCAGTGTCCGCACCATCGGAGCCGCTGGTACAAATCGAAACACAACGTTAATCTCTTGTTGTTTTCGCTTATAAAAAAACCGCAGAGCGATCTGCGGTTTTTTTTTCGATCTCAATAAAGCGAATAAACACTATCGCTTGGGCGGGGTCCATTCACCACGTTGAATCTTCTCCAACCAAAAAGCACCGATGATAGTTTTTACGTCAGTGATCTTTCCCGTTCTCACCCAGTCGAGTACGTCAGTAAACGGCACGCTAAACACATCGAGAAATTCGCCGACATCTAACTCTTGCTCGCCTTCAGACAAACCTTTGGCTAAATAAATGTCCAGATGCTCATCCGAGTAAGCAATCGCATTATGTATGGTGCAAACATAGTGCCACTCAGTCGCCGTATACCCTGTTTCTTCCCGCAATTCACGTTGGGCGCAAAGTAACGGGTCTTCGTCATAATCTAATTTACCCGCTGGGAATTCTATGAACACTTGATCGTTGGGATAACGAAACTGACGCTCCATCACCACTCGCCCATCATCAAACAAAGGAATAATGACGACCGCGCCCGGATGGCGAAAGTATTCACGTACCGCTTGCGTACCATCGGGCAAACGAACCTGATCACTGCGAAGCTTGATGAATGCGCCGTCGTAAACAAGCTCACTACTGATCGGTGATTCCGTCAGATGTTTGTCCATCAGCACTCCGAGAGATGAAAAGAAATTGAGCGCAAACGTCGCCGCCGCGAAGCTCGCTTAGTCGGCGGACTGTTGCCGACGCAAATGGCGCCAGACGAAGCCTGGGAAAGCCAGAACCAGCATGAGGCAAATAGTTACGGTATAAAACTGCCAACCTTGAGGGAAGGCATTACCCGCCATAGATTCAAATCCACGCGCAATCCCCAGCAAAACAAAATACAAGACCAGCAATTCAAACAGACGAATAGCAAACGATTTAGGCGCACCTTTGGGTCGGTACACACCAAAAATAGAGTCGGTCGCAAAAGGAAAATTGGCCGCCACTGCCATCAAGAAAATGACTAACCAAGCAGCTGTTGAGGTATTCATCGTGAATTCAGTTTCAGGACGCTAGCGCCTGAGTAATAGCGCGCAGGCAGGCACTCATCAAAGGACTCGGCAACAAACCTAATACCAAGGTCGCCGCACCATTGATCGACAAAACGATTTGCATGTCCTTAGGAACACTTATGGGAGCGGTATCAATTGCGTCATCAAAGTACATGAGTTTTATCACGCGCAAATAATAGAACGCACCAACCAGTGACATCATCACCGCGAAAATAACCAATGCAACCTGCCCTGCTTCAAGCGCAGCCTGTAGCACGGACAACTTCGCATAAAAGCCCACCATCGGCGGCACACCTGCCAATGACAGCATGAGCAACATCATCATGGCTGCAAACCATGGACTACGTTGATTCAAGCCTTTGAAATCATCCAACTGTTCAGCTTCAAAACCCTGACGCGACAGCAGCATAATGGTCGCGAAACTACCCAACGTAGTCAGCACATAGGTGATGGTGTAAAACATTGATGCGCTGTAGGCGCTGGCTGTTGCTTCAGCAGTCGAACCTGTAAAAACACCCGACGCCAAACCAAGCAACATAAAACCCATTTGCGAAATGGTTGAGTACGCCAGCATACGTTTGATATTGGTCTGCGCTAGCGCGGTAATGTTACCGATAACCAGTGAAGCAACCGACATCACCACCAGCATCTGCTGCCAGTCTGCGGCCAATGCGCCCAACCCTTCTACCAACAAGCGCATGCAAATAGCAAAGGCAGCGAGCTTAGGCGCAGCACCCAATAACAACGTAACCGAGGTAGGAGCACCTTGATACACATCCGGTGCCCACATATGAAAGGGTGCGGCTCCTAATTTAAAGGCTAGGCCTGCCACCATAAATACCAGACCTAACACGAGCACAGTCTTACTCGCCGTACCTGCAGCGATAGCCGCCGCTACTTGTGTCAAGTTGAGAGAACCAGTAGCGCCGTACAACATCGACATACCGTACAACATAAAACCCGAAGCAAGCGCACCAAGTACAAAATACTTCATAGCAGCTTCAGTGGAAATAGGATTATCACGGCGCAATGCCACCAAGGCATACAACGAGAGCGACATTAATTCCAGTCCGAGATAAATGATCAGGAAGCTATTCCCTGAAATCATGATCATCTGACCAAGCAAAGTCAGCAATGCCAACACATAAAATTCGCCACTCAACGAGCCGCCTAGCATGCCGCGAATCAACACATATTGGCGGGAATAAATCAGCGTAATAAACGTGGCCGTGCAAGCAAACAGCTTGAGCAGCATGGCCATAGGATCGTTCACAAACATTTGATTAAAAGCGTAGCTACTACCGGCCACACCAAAACCTGAGATGGCGATGTAGCCTGTCACGACAATCGCGAGTAACGACAAGCGATGACTCACAGGCTGGCTATCTTCGTGCACAAACAGCCCGGCGACCAGCACGGCCATGATCGCAATCGCGAGAAAAATCTCAGCGCTAGCGGGAATCAGGTTCAGTTCATTCATGATCAGCCGATGAAAATTCTAGGTTATTGGGGAATCTTGGAAACCGACACATGCTGAAGTAAATCAGTCACCGAGGTCTGCATCGCATCGGTAAACGGAGCGGGATACACGCCCATCCACAGCACAGCAATCGCCAATACGCTCAGCATGAAAAACTCACGTGACGTAAGGTCTGTCAGAGCAGCGACATCGTCATTCGCTACCTCACCAAACACGACGCGTTTAACCAGCCACAACGAATAAGCCGCGCCCAGTATCAACGCAGTCGCCGCCAGCAAACCGATCCAGAAATTGTATTTGACTGAACCGAGTATCACTAGAAACTCACCGATGAAGCCCGAAGTACCGGGTAACCCAGCGTTGGCCAACGAAAAAAGTACAAACAAGGCTGCAAACCGTGGCATGGTGTTGATGACACCGCCATACGATGCAATCTCGCGAGAGTGAACACGGTCGTATAGAACGCCGATACACAAAAACATCGCACCCGACACAAAGCCGTGCGAGATCATTTGCATCAAACCACCTTGCACCGCCATCTCACCAAACAAAAAGAAACCTAAGGTGACAAAACCCATGTGGGCAATCGATGAATACGCCACCAGTTTTTTCATGTCAGCTTGCACCAGCGCGACCAAACCAATGTAAATCACAGCAACTAAGGACAAAGCAATCATCATCCCCGATAAATAGTGACTAGCATCGGGTGCAATCGGGAGTGAAAATCTCAAGAAACCATAACCACCTAGCTTCAACATGATCGCCGCCAGTACCACCGA
>CANGFL010000062.1 GCA_947453015.1 Oxalobacteraceae bacterium
CATTGCCATTCGAAAGGTCGCATGTGCACTAGCTAATTCGAAGTTGCGTGGAGCGACCGCTTCTTCTAATTCAGTTAATGCTCGTCTGACGGCTGGCCAAAGAGAATCAGCTCTGGCGGTGGGTTTAACGCCGTGAGCAGTACGTATAAGTAATTCATCACCCAGAGCATCACGTAAGCGTTTAACAGCGTTGGAGACTGCTGGCTGAGTCATAGCGAGCCGGCTAGCCGCACGAGTGAGGTTTTGTTCGGTCATGACTGCATCGAAAACCCGCAGCAGGTTTAAATCTAAAGTTAAAAAGCTCATATGTAGTAATCCCCGGGAAATACCGGTTAGTTACGAGAAGTTAAGTAACTTTATCGTAATTAAAACCAATTATTCATGAATGTTATTACGGATATTTTAATATAAAATTTTATTTATATCAGAGGGTTGATTATACTGCGATGCAACACAACATCTTTTAATAAGGGTATGTATGCAAAATTACGCCGCAGGAACATCAAATAATGCGCCAATTAGCTTGGTTTTAGGACAGTGGGTTAATAAACTGCTGACGCCGCAACGCACAACGGCAACGATGGTGACAGACCGAGTAAGAAATACTCGTGCTCTGATAAATCTAGCAAGAGAAGTAGAGCAATCACAGCCTAACCTCGCAGCAGAATTCAGAAATTTTGCATCACGCTCATAAAATATCCCTTATTACGGCATTAAGTATCTAAAATACTTTAATTGACGTTAAGATCTTTATTAGGAATGTTTGTAGGTGGGTTGAAAGGTGACTGCCTACGAGTGTAGGAATTTTTGTTGGCGTAGGTTGGCAAACCGAATCCCTACAACCAAAACAAGCAGGCCCGCCCAGGTCAGTAACAATGGTGTGCCTGCCGAGGTAAGTAGTGAGCCTGACAAGGCAACTCCGGAAGATTGGCCTAAGAAAAAGCAGGAAGCAAAGGCAGCGACGGCGGCACCACGCCGCTCGGGCGCCATTTGTGTAGCGTTGATTTGTAGTGTGTTGTGCATCATATAAAAGCCCAAGCCAAACAAAAAACACGCTGGCATGGTGAGCCACCACAAAGGCAACCAGCCTAAACTGATTAATGATGCGCACATAATCAGAGCACCGACTTGAATTAACCTCACTTCACCAAACATACTAATCCAGCGTCGCGATTGAAACGCGAAAGCTAAACCTCCGAGACCGAATAGCATAACCAATGCCCCGGAAGAGGATAAAGACAACCCATGCACGGTATGTAAATGTGCGGGCACAAACGCCAGCGCACCAAAAACGGCAGCACCTTCTAAACACACCGTAAGCAACACTTGTCGAGCCCAAGGGATGCTAAGCACTTTTTGAAACTCGCCCAATAAACGAGTAATTCCTGTGCCCTCTCCAAGTTGAACAACATGCGTGTGGTCTGGCAAGCGTTGGCTATGCGAGCCTAAATACAGAGCAATCAAAGCGAACCATATGGCAATAATAAAAAAAGGCAGCCGCCAACTAAAAAACTCTGCAGAAAATCCGCCCACAAGTACACCGGCGGACAATCCCAAAATCTGACCAATCAAAAATTTTGCTAATACAGCTTGTCGCTGCTCATAGGCGACTACATCACCAATCCATGCCATTGCTAATGGAATGATGGCAGCTGCCGTTGCACCACCCAACGCTCTACCTATTAATAGCCAAGAAAAATCCTGAGCGCTGGCACAAAAAAGCGCTGCGAGACTACACGCACCGCTACCAAAAGCGACTACTTTTACTTTGCCATAGCGATCGCCCAAAGGCCCAAACAACAATTGTGAAAACCCATAGGCCACGCCAAAAACGGTAATGCTCCAAGAAGCTAATCCAATAGGAATTAGAAAGTCAGAGGCAAGGCGCACCAGCATCGGATCCATCACGCGCATTGACATACCACTGCCAAATGCAGCGATAGATAGTGCGACGATAGCTCGATTGATTACTCGCGATGAAGAAGCGTCGCTAAGAGAGTTATTTACAGACATTAGATGATGAATTCATGCGCTGTGGTCTAGAACCAAAACTTATAAAGATTGCGTACTTTCGAACAGCCATCGTTCATTGGTAATCGGGTCAGTGAACGCTATGCGTTTTGCGAGGAGTTTAAGGGGTTTCGCAAAATTATCTGTTCCTACGGGTTGAGCAACCGGATAAAACGCATCATTCAAAATCGGTATGCCGAGCGCATTCATGTGTACCCGTAACTGATGCATTTTGCCAGTTACTGGCGTTAAACCATACAAGGCAGAATTACCACGCTGTTGAACCAAGTCGATGAGCGTGTGGGTATTCGGTTCGCCGTGAATTTCTTTCATACGAAAAAAAGCATCATCACGTTCGACACGGCTTTGTCTTTCTAAGGGAAAGGATAAATCACTACGAAAAGCAGCTAGTGCTTCATAGTATTTGTTAACGAGCTTTTTTCGAAATAGCGATTGCCAAAGGCTGCGAGTAGCTGGGTTTACTGACAACATCATCACGCCGGCGGTCTCTCTGTCTAAGCGATGAATCGGTGACAGAGTTTCTAAGCCTGTTCGCAGCTTTAAGCGAACTAGCAATGTCTCTCGAAGAAAACGACCACCAGGGGTCACCGGTAAAAAATGCGGTTTATCGACGACGAGCAATTCATCGTTTTGAAAAAGAATAACTTCTTGAAATGGAATGGAAGCTTCAATCGCTCGTTCACGGTAATAGTAAATACAGGCGCCGCAACGATAATCGTGGTCTAGCGTTATGGCTGTGCCACGTTCATCAACTAGCTCGCCGCGATTAACGCGCCGTAACCAACTGTCGCGAGCAACTTGGGGAAAACGAACGACAAAATAATCGCCGATGGTTTTCCAGGGACCGTTGGGTAACCACACGCGACTGGCAGACACGCCATCGCGCATGGGTAAGGGAGACGACGCCATAACTAAGACGGCATAGTGATACGGGGCATCAAGACCACCTCATCTGTTTGGACGAGGTGGTGATTGATGCGAACAAAAGTCATGCCTGATATGAAAACACTTAGGCAGATAAAGTTTGAAGTAAACGACGACGAGTTTGATCAAGTTGTGCGGGTAAACGATGAGCCAGCTTTTCAAACAATTCGGCATGTAAAGACAATTCTTTTTCCCACGCCTCGGTATCGATAGACGTAATTTGTTCGTAATCGTTTTTGCTTAAGTTTAAACCATCCCAATGCAAATGTTCGTAAGCGGGAGTAACACCAAAGACATGTTCTTCACCATCAACCTGATTCGCTACACGATCGAGCATCCACTTCAAGACGCGCATGTTGTCTCCAAAACCCGGCCACACAAAATTTCCAGCGGCATCGGTACGGAACCAGTTTACGCAAAATATTTTTGGTGCGTGGCCACCCAGCTCAGTAATGCGCTCACCAATAGAAATCCAATGAGCAAAATAATCACTCATGTTGTAACCAATAAAAGGCAACATAGCAAATGGATCGCGACGCACAACACCTTGTTGACCGACGGCTGCAGCGGTTGTTTCAGAACCCATGGTGGCAGCCATGTAAACACCCTCTATCCAATCACGAGCTTCGGTAACTAATGGCACGGTGGATGAACGACGACCGCCAAAAATGAAGGCAGAAATAGGAACACCAGCAGGGTTATCCCACTCGGTATCTAACACAGGATTTTGCGTAGCAGCTACAGTAAAGCGTGCATTGGGATGTGCAGCTTTCTGCCCATTTTGTTTGGCTGATTCGGGCGTCCAATCTTTACCCTGCCAATCAATCAAATGCGCTGGCGCTTCTTTGGTCATGCCTTCCCACCACACATCGCCATCATCCGTTAATGCGACGTTGGTGAAGATGGTGTCGCGTGCTAACGAGGCCATACAATTGGCGTTAGTTTTGCTGTTAGTACCCGGCGCCACGCCAAAATAACCGGCTTCAGGATTAATCGCATACAAACGACCATCGCTGCCGGGTTTAATCCAGGCGATGTCATCACCAATGGTAGTGACTTTCCAATCCTTGAAAACGAGTGGTGGAATCAGCATCGCGAAATTGGTTTTTCCGCAGGCAGATGGAAAAGCCGCCGCGATGTATTGTTTCTTACCATCGGGGGATTCCACGCCAAGTATCAACATGTGTTCAGCGAGCCACCCATTGTCGCGCCCCATAGTAGAAGCGATTCGCAACGCGAGACATTTCTTGCCCAACAAAGCATTACCACCATAGCCAGAACCGAAGGACCAGATCTCACGTGTTTCAGGGTAATGAACAATATATTTCGTGGCATTGCATGGCCATGCAACGTCGGCCTGACCTTGCTCTAGTGGTGCGCCAACCGTGTGCACGCAAGGAACGAAAGCGCCATCGGAACCGAGTACGTCGTAGACCGCTTTGCCCATACGCGTCATGATGCGCATATTCACTACGACATAAGGTGAATCGGATAACTCAACACCAATGTGTGCAATCGGTGAACCTAAAGGCCCCATAGAAAATGGAACGACGTATAAAGTTCGACCCCGCATACAACCAGCAAATAAGCCGTTGAGTGTTGTACGCATTTCGGCGGGTGCCATCCAGTTATTTGTAGGACCGGCATCTTCTTGGTGTTCGGAACAAATATAGGTGCGGTCTTCTACACGCGCAACATCGGATGGGTCAGAGTTAGCCAGATAGCTGTTGGGGCGCTTAACAGGATTGAGTTTTTTCATGGTGCCCGAAGCCACCATCTGTGCGCATAAGCGATCGTATTCTTCTTCGGACCCATCACACCAAACGATCTGATCAGGATTCGTTAGCGCAGCGATTTCAGCGACCCACTCTATGAGTTTCGCGTGTTTAATGTAACTGGGTGGATTAATGCTGGCGGTGCCTGCCATGCGCGGCTGATTCATTGTTGTCTACCTCCATGCCAAAAAGAAAGCGTGGCCGGGTCGGCAGGATCGTCGTCACTGTTTGTGCATGCCCTGTCTCGGGCTTTACGGCGGTCATGTCGGATGCGGTGTGGATAACCGCGAGCTCTGATCGATTACTGGTGGTTCAATCAGAGTGCTGGCTGAGCGTCTTAATTAGAATTATGTGAAAAAAATGTTGTGGGAAGATTGTACTCTTCTAGAGGGTTTCAGAGGATAGTTTTGGCGTAAGCTGGACATCGATCAGCGCAGTAAAACGCGATATTTTCTTGTTATTGTCGTTAAAACATGTCTAAAAACACACAAATCCTATTAACTTGCAAAGCCCCGGTGATCCTGTCGGGTTTTTAAAGGAAGCGATACCCACTATGAAAATCGCGATCCTCGATGACTATCAGGATGCCGTTCGCAAGCTGCCATGTTTTGAGCTTTTACATGGGTTGGATGTAAAAATTTTCCAGCATGGGGCTAAGGGTCAGGGTCAGCTGGCGATACGGCTAGCCGACTTTGATGTGCTGGTGTTGAATCGTGAGCGCACTAACCTAAACCGCGCCTTGATTTCTAAGCTGCCAAAGTTAAAGCTAATTTGTCAGACCGGCCGGATTGGTTCACACGTTGATCTTCAAGCCGCAGCCGAACGACAGATTGCGGTGGTCGACGGAGCGGGCGATCCCATTGCACCCGCTGAACTAACGTGGGCGCTGATACTCGCTGCCAGCAGAAGGTTGCCTACGTATGCCAACCTCATGAGACAAGGCGTGTGGCAATCGAGTTCGATTGATCCTGAGCGAAATACTCTAGGGCGCGTTTTAAACGGACGCACACTCGGCCTATGGGGTTATGGCCGCATTGGTCAGTTAGTCGCGCGTTACGCTAAAGCTTTTGGTATGCAAGTGATAATGTGGGGCAGCGAAGCGAGTCGACTACTGGCACAAGAGCATGGCTTGACGGTCGCGCAGTCAAAAGAGGAATTATTTATGCAGTCCGATGTACTGAGCTTGCACTTGCGCTTAAGTGAAACAACGCGGCATATAGTCACAGCGCATGAGCTTGGATTAATGAAAACGGATGCGCTCATTGTAAATACGAGTCGTGCCGAGCTCATTGCACCGAATGAATTAGAGCGAGCATTAAAAGCAGGCAGACCGGGAGCCGCCGCCTTAGATGTTTATGAGTCGGAGCCGGTGTTACCCACGCTTGCATTGCTGCGTTTAGAGAATGTATTGGCGACACCGCACATTGGATTTGTAGAGCACGATAGTTATGAACGATATTTTCGACCGGCGTTTGAAGCAATCCACCATTTTGTTCATGGACGGCCAGTAAATAACATCGCAACGAAAGCGTAATCGTATGCATATCCTTAGTGTTAATCGAGGCATAGTTGCGCCATTGTTTGTAAGCGATAGCGGAGTTACGCAATCTGTTATGTCAGGCATACGCAAACAGGCCGTTGATAGCGTGGTGCAAGTAGGTGTACTAGGCATTGAAGGTGATGAGCAAGCCGATTTAACGGTTCATGGTGGTGTCGATAAAGCAGTGTATTTATATCCGCATGAGCACTATGCATTTTGGGAAAAGACACACGTCGATGCGTTGAAAAAAACTATCCAATTAGCGCCCGGCGCCATGGGTGAAAATCTCACGACAATAGGCGTTATGGAGAACGATCTTTGGGTTGGTGATCGTTTAAAAATCGGTGAGGTTTTGTTGGAAGTTACCGAGCCGCGCGCACCCTGCTACAAGTTTGCAGCGCGGATGGGTTATCGGCATGCAGTAAAACACATGCTTCAATCAGGATTTACCGGTGTTTATTTGAAAGTGAAACAGCAAGGAAGTATTCAAGCGAAAGCGACCATCACATTACTACCGGGCCTGCGTGAAGTCAGTATTGCGGATATCAACGGTCGGCGTCTGAGGGGACGTCAGCGCGATTTGTTCCCGTGACACGAACCGCTGGCGTCACTCTGGGAACGCTACTCCACAGACGGCCCCAGCCGGGCGGCCATGGTAGTGGTGGGCCGGCGTAGGGTTTCACATTGCTGCGCAAGGGAATTACAGGTAAATGATCAGGTTGTGGGGCTGCATGCTGATCCCACCCGAGCGAAAATGTGTAATTCGGCAGTAACGCATTACATACGTCGTTAAACCATTGCGTATGGTCTTCATCTCTTCCCAAGGCACGCGCTAAGCCATGTGGGTCAAATTTAGCGAGCGCAGAAACAAGATCATGTTCAGATGCGCCCGGATTATCGCCCCAACCTATTACTGGGTTGAGATTGTATTCAGCCCCTGAACCATACCAACCTTCACGCCAACTACGTTGCATCCAATGGCGCGGTCCGGTAAATAAATGCCAGCGCCAATGTAGCCCC
>CANGFL010000063.1 GCA_947453015.1 Oxalobacteraceae bacterium
GACCGCGCTGGAAAATGTCATGGTGGGTCGACATGTTCGCACCCATCAGGGAGTCATAGGAGCTGTGCTTCGCCATCGTGCTGCACGTGATGAAGAAGCAGCGATTCAGCAGCGCGCCTTCGAGTTGCTGAATTTTGTGGGCATCGCTCATCTGGCCGGACGCACCGCTCGACATCTGTCGTATGGCGACCAACGTCGCGTAGAGATTGCACGAGCATTAGCGACCGATCCTTTACTACTCGCCTTAGATGAGCCTGCAGCGGGCATGAATGCCACTGAAAAGGAAAGCCTGCGCGTTTTGTTATTAACCATACGAGAGCAGGGCACCACGATTTTATTGATTGAACATGATGTGAAGCTGGTGATGGGTTTGTGTGATCGACTGACGGTGCTCGATTACGGCAAAGTCATCGCTGAAGGCTCGCCCGCAGAAGTGCAAAAGCATCCTGCTGTGATTGCGGCGTATTTGGGTGGTGAAGCCGCATGAACACATCATCTTCTTCATTGCTGAGTATTCGCGATCTACGAGTATCGTTTGGTGGTATTGAAGCCGTTAAAGGCATCGATCTCGATATTGCTGCAGGTGAGTTGGTAACGCTGATTGGTGCCAACGGTGCGGGCAAAACCACGACCTTAAAAGCAATAACGAATACATTAGCTACATCGCATTTAACCGGTGACATTAGTTATCTCGATCAAAAAATTGATCGCTTACCCGCGCATAAATTACCTGGACTGGGATTGGTGATGGTGCCGGAAGGTCGTGGTGTTTTTTCTCGTATGACTATTCGAGAAAATTTGCTGATGGGTGCGTATATGCGCGATGACCTTCAGGCGATTGAAGCCGATATCGATTATTGGTTTGGTGTTTTCCCGCGTCTTAAAGAACGTGAAGATCAACTGGCAGGTAATTTGTCGGGTGGTGAGCAGCAGATGCTAGCGATGGCGCGCGCATTGATGAGTCATCCCAAATTATTGTTGCTTGACGAGCCTTCTATGGGATTAGCGCCGATTATGGTTGAGCGTATCTTTGAGGTGATTCGCACGGTTGCGAATGAAGGCATTACTATTTTCTTAGTCGAGCAAAATGTTCGACAAGCCTTATCAGTGGCAACCCGAGGTTATGTGATGGATAGTGGTCGTGTGGTGTTGAATGATACTGCGGCTAATCTGTTACAAGATCCGCGAGTCGTTGAAGCTTATCTGGGCGGCTAATTGAGCTGAATCAAACCTAAGCGTATTTCTTTGGTGGATTACTAAACTTTATCGTTACTTCCGCAGTTTTACGTTCTATCGCATCAGTGCTGTTTGCTCGGAATAGGATGCGGAGCAAGCCCCGCATCCTTGACTTAACTACTTAACTTTTACTTCGCTTTTTTGTACTTCAGCACTTTCTGGTGCTGCGCTCCCAAACCTTCAATACCCAGTGCAATCTCATCACCGGGCACCAAGAATCGCTGAGGCTTCATGCCCATGCCCACACCGGGTGGCGTGCCAGTAGCAATCACATCGCCCGGCATCAAAGTCATGAAACGACTCAGGTAGCTAACGATTTTCGCGACTGAAAAAATCATAGTCTTAGTACTGCCGGTTTGCATGCGCTGACCGTTTATATCGAGCCACATACCTAACTTTTGTGGATAGGGAATTTCATCGCGAGTGACTAGCCATGGGCCAACCGGTCCAAAGGTATCGCAGCCTTTGCCTTTGTCCCACTGAGGGCCGTGCTCGAGTTGATATTCACGTTCCGATAAATCATTCACAACACAATAGCCGGCGACATACTCCAGCGCCTGGCGTTCGCTTACATATTGCGCTTTGGTTCCGATCACAACACCCAACTCAACTTCCCAGTCGGATTTGATCGAATCTTTTGGCAGCATCACATCATCGTTAGGACCATTCAGCGCTGTGATCGCTTTCATAAAAACAATCGGCTCAGCGGGAATAGGCATGTTCGACTCAGCGGCATGGTCGGAATAATTCAGACCGATACAAATGATTTTCCCGACATGCGATACCGGCACACCGTAGCGGGGCTTGCCGCGCACCAGAGGTAACCGATCGGCTTTGACTTTACCCAGCTTTGCCAGGAACTTGGGTGAGAGCTCATCTGGGCTGATATCGTCAACGATTCCTGAGAGGTCTCTCAGCTTCCCCTCGCTGTCAATCAAACCGGGTTTTTCGTGGCCGGGGCGGCCATAACGTACCAGCTTCATGTTTTTCCTTTTTGTTGATATGCCGGTGGGCAAAGTTGGACGGGGTGATGCCAGATGGAATTATGCCTTTGTTCGTCTGCTTTTCATGTTTTATAGGCTAAATAGGTCGGTTAAATAGTTCGCTAAGTGTGAACCCCCTCACTTGTGTTATGTTGTCGATAAGTAATTTTCTGCGTTTAATCTACTGAGTTCGGAGCTGCTATGTCCATCAAATCTCGTTTTGTTTTGTCAGCCCTAGGCCTTACTTTGGTGTTGGCCATGTCCCCCAGCTTTTCTGCACCTAGCGAAAAGGATTTCCAGGTCACCCTGCCGGAAAACATTGTATGGAGAGATGCAGGCAGGGGAGTCAAGCTAGCCGTTATTTATGGCGATCCCTCCAAGTTTGGCCAATATGTTATTCGTGCCTATTTTCCGCCGGGAGTCATGAGCTCACCGCATTTTCACGGAGAGGATCGTCATGTCACTGTTATTCAGGGCACATGGAATGCCGGTAAAGACGATAGCTGGGATCCCGAAGCCACCGTGCCACTGAAAGCCGGTAGCTACATGTTTCATCCTGCCGGCGGCGTGCATTACGATGGCTCTGCGGGAGAAGAAGGTGCGACTGTGCAAATCGTCGGTATGGGACCGAGCAAGACGACGTTTCTGTTTCCTAAAGAAGGCGATTTCGGCAAACCACGAAAGCTCAACTGATGAAAAAGTTTTTTGTTTTGTTCTTAATGATGTTTGCCACCGTGCCGGCATCGGCGGAGTGGGTGCTGTATCAACGAACTGCTGAGACCGATGAATTGTTCGACGCTAAGTTTGTTAGTCGCAACGGCCCAACGATTCAATTGTGGACGCTCACGAATTACCCCAGCCCGGTCACGAACCTAGAAGGCAAACAATTGTTGTCCGAAAAGGCGTTAACGACTGTTGATTGTGAAGCCCGCAAATCAGGCTCAGAAAAAGTAATGAAATACAGCCGTAAAAATGGCGAGGGCGACGTAGTGGGATCTATGGAAACAGCGCTGCGTTTAATTTCCGTACGCAAAGGCAGCTCAGATGAAGTGCTATTAGCGAAGCTGTGTCAGTAAGCTTGCGTTGACGTTGGTCCCGCCGACAGGAATCGAACCTGTATCTAGCGCTTAGGAGGCACTCGTTCTATCCATTGAACTACGGCGAGACGCGGGCCGCTTGTTTCTATACACAGCCCCAAAGATTATAGCGTAGGCCCGCTATGTAATTTGATGCCTTGCTCAGAGTGATTCAGCGCTCTGAAAAATCGTCGATAGCGCATTGACGATGAAGCTATGCAGTCTTTTGAAGAATGCTAATGAGATGAGGGCCTTTTAGCACCTGGTCCAGGATCTTAAATGACCCATTGAAACCATACATTTTCCCTGCCTGAGTGGTGTCATCAAAGTACATAGGAAAGGTTTCCTCAGTAATGATGTTGACATGAGTTGGATCGCGAAACGCGGGTGAAAATGGGTAGATTGGGGTGTGCGACAAAAATATTCCGTTGGGTTTTAGCGTTCTGTGAATTTCATTCATGAGCTCAATAAAAGGAAAGCGTCGTTCTGGCAGATAAATAATTCTTGGTACGTGCTCCAGAAAATCATAAGCCGTGATGTAATTAAAGTGAGCATCGGGATAAGGAATTTTTTCAACGGTCAGATCAGCATACTTGATGTTTTTTTCAAGATTTTCCCGAATATCTATCCCATAGGTCGTTGTTGCAGAAAACGGGTTCCTCGGCTGTGTACCACAGCCTATATCTAGTGTGGTTGATTGGTGTGCGCTCCCAGCTGATGCACTATATTTTTCGAAGTAAGGCTGAAGATCTTTTGTGTGAGGTAATTGCGAGAGGGAGCGTAACGAGCCTTTTAGTAATTTAAAAAGCCTACGGTAAAAATTTATCTGTCGAATTATTTTCATAAAGTTTACTTTTTCTCGCTCATTAGATAGTGAAAATTTTTATTAGTTGTCGCCATTATTCAAGCAGATGTTAGAAGATTAGTGAGATGGTTCAAACTGATCAGCGTTTTTGCCTTTAAACGGGGCATAAAAATCTTTCACAATCTGCATATCGTTTTCTATGTTTCCTGTAGGCGTAAGCAAGGGACCAATACCACTTATTTTTCGTGAATAGTCCATGTAGGCCATTAGTATGGGCACGTTTGCTTCGAGAGCGATGTAATAAAAACCGGTCTTCCAATAGCGTGTTTTGCTGCGCGTGCCTTCGGGTGGTATAACCAGTTGCACAGGTCCGTCAGCGGCTATCAGTGCTTGAGCAGATGCAGCAACTAAATTATTGGACTGCTCGCGATTGACTGCAATACCCCCCAGCCAACGCATCACACCACCAAACGGAAATCGAAAAATGCTGGCTTTGCCCATCCAGTAGATATTCAGGCGCAATGCAAAAGCCACCATCAGTGTGAATGGAAGATCCCAATTGCTTGTATGTGGGGCGGCAATAAATACACACTTGCTAGCTTCGGGGGGAAGATGACCTTCTATTTTCCAGCCACTCAAGCGCAAAAAGAGCACTGAAAAATTACGCAGCACCGCGTTAACGATAGGCGTCCCAAATATAGTCCTGTGCATGAATGTGAAAAATTTCGTTAGAGTTTTTTATGACTTATCGGTGACCTGTATCGCGTTCCCAGAACTTCTTTTGAAGATTATAGCTTCTAGTATCGGGATGTATGTCAGAACTTCTTAAGCTGAAATGAAGTCTTCTAGTTACAATAGACACCCTGCATAGTCGATTACCTTGATTCCCTTCTGCGGGAATCTGGCCCACACCCATCATGTCTGTTATCTCACTTAGTAACGCTCAACTTGCTTTTGGCCACGTGGCCTTGTTAGATCACGCCGATTTTTCTCTCGAGGCGGGAGAGCGGATAGGCTTAATTGGCCGCAATGGCACGGGTAAGTCATCTTTATTAAAAGTGATTGCAGGACTGGCGAAATTAGACGATGGGTTGTTAAGTTTTCAGCAAGGATTACGTATCGCATATGTGGCGCAGGAGCCTGAATTTAATCCTCAGGCGAGTGTATTTGATACCGTTGCTGCGGGTGTTTCGAATGCGCTGGAATTGATTGCAGAATACGAGCAGCTAACCTCGCAGCTGGGAACGGATGATGACTCTGCTCTTTTAGAGAAGATGCAGCAGCTGCAATCAAGTATCGATGTAGTAGATGGCTGGAATTTAGAGAATCGAGTACAGACCACGCTGCAAAAATTAAATTTAGATCGTGCACGTCTGGTAGGAACGCTGTCGGGCGGAATGAAAAAAAGAGTCGCTTTGGCGCGCGCGTTGGTCAGCGCACCTGATGTTCTTTTGCTGGATGAGCCAACCAACCATCTAGATTTTTCTTCCATTGCCTGGCTAGAGGATTTGCTACAAGATTTTCGCGGTAGTCTTTTATTTATTACCCATGATCGCCGCTTCCTCGATAACGTAGCTACACGTATCGTTGAACTCGATCGCGGTCGTTTGCAATCTTATCCTGGAAATTTCACGGCTTATCAAACACGAAAAATTGAACAGCAAGCCATCGAGGACATAGAAAGCGCCAAATTTGACAAAGTGCTTGCGCAAGAAGAAGTGTGGATACGTAAAGGCGTCGAGGCAAGGCGTACTCGAAACGAGGGTCGTGTTCGACGTTTGGAAGCGCTGCGTTTGGAGCGTTCACGACGTCGTGATCAACAAGGTCAAGTAAAGCTTGAGCTCGCTGCTGGCGAGCGTTCAGGAAAAATTGTCGCAGAGTTGATCGATGTTGATAAATCCTATGACAACCGATTCATCGTTAAACACTTCAACGCCATCATTCAACGAGGCGACAAGATAGGTTTGATTGGTGTGAATGGTGCAGGCAAGACCACGTTACTGCGTTTGATATTGGGTGAAGAAACGCCAGATTCTGGTACGGTTCGACAAGGTTCACGTTTGCAGGTGGCCTATTTTGATCAGATGCGTGAGCAATTAAATGATGAGACTAGTTTGGTGGAAACCATTTCACCAGGCAGTGACTGGGTAGAAATCAACGGTCAGCGCAAGCATGTCATGACGTATTTGGGTGATTTTCTTTTTGCGCCTGAACGTGCACGTTCGCCGGTAAGAACCTTGTCTGGTGGGGAAAGAAATCGTTTGTTGTTGGCGCGGTTATTTGCTAAGCCTGCGAATGTACTGGTGTTAGATGAGCCGACGAATGATCTGGATATTGATACGCTAGAGTTACTCGAGCAATTACTCGAAGAATATGATGGAACTGTTTTTCTTGTTAGTCACGATCGAACCTTCCTCGATAATGTAGTAACGCAGGTTGTCGTTGCAGAGGGTGAGGGTATTTGGAAAGAGTATGTCGGTGGTTATGCTGATTGGGAACGAGTAAGCCGCACTTCGCAAAATACATCTATTAAAGAAGCTGCTAAAGCGGCTGTTAAGCCCAAAGAACTTGCTGCTGAGCCGACATCCAAAGCAAAAAAACTGAGTTTCAAAGAGCAGCGTGAACTTGAGCAATTACCGCAGCAGATAGCAGCGTTAGAGGCGGAGCAAGCGATTCTTTCTGAGCGCTTGGCTGATGCTAACCTGTATGCAAAAGAACCTGCCGAGGCGCAGAAGTTGAGTGAGCGTTTTGCTGAAATCGATCAATTACTAATGGATAGCTTAGAGCGCTGGGAAATTATTGAGGCGAAAACTAAAGGTTGATGTTGTTACGATTAGTTTAGCTTGCGTGAGGCATCACGCAAATGTGCTACTTGTTGACGTAGTAGGACGGCATCCGAAGCTTCTGGGCGCTCGGATAAATAAGCTTCGATATCATTTAAAGCCGCTTTGGGGCAATCTAGATTTGCAAAGGCGACACCACGATCGCGACGTTCAGTAATTTCATCCGGTAGCAAAATCACTAATCGCTGTTGAACATTTAAAAATTGCTGCCAATGAGGATGTTCAGTAAATAAAGCTTTGAGGTTACGCAGCATGCGCACCAGTATCGTTCGCGAGCTTGCATCAGTAAGATAACTTGC
>CANGFL010000064.1 GCA_947453015.1 Oxalobacteraceae bacterium
AGTTGGTCTGTACAACACAAGCTAGATTATTTTTTATGGGCTGAAAAAGCTGTGACTGCGATGGGTAACGTTAACCCAACATTACTCGCCGTATTTGCGGCAGAAATTGAAAATTCTAAGCTGGCTGTTTCATCACGAACTGGTTCGGCCAAAGTAGCGAATTAATGTCGCTGTCGTTTTTGTTGGTCAGCGTATTGAACGATCCCTTCAAATAAAAAAAGCCCGGAGAGTTCATCCGGGCTTTTTTATTCCACGTATTTTCAATCGGATTATTTGGAGGCAGCTTTTGCCTCATCCAATAAGCGTTTGCCATCAAACCCTTTGCTAGTCACTTCTTTAACCCATTCTTCAGCGACGCTAGCGGTGGCTGCTTCCCAGCGTTTTATTTCGGCTGCTGGCAACGTGTAGAAGGTATTTTTGCGCGATTCGGCTGACTTGCGTCCCGGTGCGATATCGTCAACAAACACTTTGCCCACCCAGGCCGACATCTCTGGGCCGCTATTAGCATCAATCACTTTTTTCAACTCAGGTGGCAAGCTGTCGTACTTAGCCTGATTCATTGCAAACACAAAAGCGGTATTCGACATTTGTGCTTCGCCAGGTGCGCCTTCGGTATGAAATTTTGCGATTTCTTCAAATTTCATCGTAGGGATAACTTCCCAAGGAATCATCGCTCCATCAATCACACCTTTAGAAAGTGCTTCTGCAGCCTGCGGCAGTGGCATAGGTACAGGTGTAGCTCCGAGTGCAGCGACCATTTTTGATGCTTGACGATTTGGTGCGCGTATTTTCAAGCCTTTGAAATCATCAATAGTTTTGATTTGCTTTTTTGTCGTGTGCAGTAGTGCGCCATCATGCAAGTGAAACAAAATGGGTTTCACGCCTTTGTATTCAGCGGTCGCGTTTTTCATCGCGTAATTCCACAAGCCGCGACTAGCGCGCTCAGAGTCTTGCACCATGAAAGGTAACTCGAAAGCCTCTGTCACAAGAAAGCGCCCTGCCTGA
This sequence comes from Oxalobacteraceae bacterium, assembly GCA_947453015.1. Classification (GTDB taxonomy): domain Bacteria; phylum Pseudomonadota; class Gammaproteobacteria; order Burkholderiales; family Burkholderiaceae_D; genus Pernthalerella. Next base: position 1,006 of record CANGFL010000064.1, read on the forward strand.
TAGCCTGGCACGGTCCAGACGATATCCACTACGCCATCTTTCGCTTGATCAAACAGCTGTGGTGGTGAGCCGCCCATTTGCATAGAGGGATAGATCTGGCATTTGAGTTTACCCGCCGATTCTTTTTCTATCTTGGCGCACCAAGGCACCATAAAATTCTTGTGAGCTGTAGAGCCTGCTGGCAGAAAATGATGAACCTTCAGCGTAATCGTCTGCGCAGAGACCAGTACTGGCAGCAAGCAGGCCATCAGAACGAGTAATGCACGTGGAAATAATAGTTTCATTAGACTCTCTTTGACTAAGGGTGAGTTTCAAATCCGGCAAGTGCTCGATCGCACAGCGACTGGCAGCCGTTTATTACATAAACTAGACGTAAAGCGACCACATTGTAGTACAGCCTGCGCCGAGCAGACGCTTGAAATATCGACTTAATTTTTACGTTCAATTGAGTGCTGCGATAATGTTGCTGCTTTCCACAACTTTAAATTTATTCGTTTAGGATTTTCGAATGTCAGAAGCGCTTGCGGTAACTAGTGTGATCGGTGTGGTGGGAAGTGGCGCCATGGGTACAGGTATAGCGCAGGTGGCTGCAGTTGCAGGCCACACGGTGCTGTTATTCGATGCGCGCGATGGTGCTGCGCAAGCAGCCTGCGATGCAATACGCAAAGTATTCACCAGCTTGGTCGACAAAGGACGCATGACGTCCGAGCAGGCCACTGCGGCAGCGTCACGGCTGCATGCTGCTGCATCGTTAAACGAATTTAAACAAGCTGCATTAGTCGTCGAGGCAATCGTAGAAAATCTTGAGGCGAAGCAGCAGTTGTTTGCGTCGCTTGAAGCGATTGTTAGCAGCGACTGCGTGTTGGCGACCAATACATCATCGATATCGATTACATCCATCGCGGCCAAATTGAACCATCCATCGCGTTTGGTGGGTATGCATTTCTTTAATCCCGTGCCCTTGATGGCACTGGTAGAAGTGATTAGTGGTTTAGCGACGTCACCTGCGGTTGCTGATTGTATTGATGCCACGGCTAAAGCTTGGGGTAAATTGCCGGTGCGGGCGACGTCTACGCCTGGTTTCATCGTTAATCGAGTCGCACGTCCATTCTATGCAGAAGCCTTGCGTCTCTTGCTTGAACAAGCGGCTGAGCCTGCATCGATTGATGCAGTGATGCGAGAGTCGGGTGGCTTTCGCATGGGACCATTCGAGCTGATGGACCTGATTGGACATGATGTGAATTTCGCTGTCACTCAATCAGTGTTTGAGGCTTATTACAATGATCCGCGATTTACACCGTCAATCATTCAAAAAGAACTGTTGAATGCCGGATATTTAGGTCGCAAATCTGGTCGAGGTTTTTATTCGTATGGACCGGATATGTCTGCACCTATACCTCAGCAGCAGATCGATTGCACCTATAGCGGCACGCCTTCTTTCTTGCGTAATTCACCTGCGGCAGAAGCAATCGCTGCGCGACTCAGCGCCGCTGGTCATGCGATTGAATGGCATCAAGCAAACGGAGATGACACGCCCCTCATCACACTGCATGGCGCATCGCTGTATTTAACCGATGGACGTAGCGCGACTGTGCGTGCATCAGAATCAGGTCACTCCGACACCATGGTGGTGGATTTGGCATTCGATAGTCAAACGTGTACGCGTTTGGCAGTAGCCGTGGCGGATCAGTGTTCACCTGCTGCGCAAACGGCATTGATAGGTGTGCTGCAGGCGGCTGGCTATCGCGTTACGTTGCTGCGTGATGTGCCGGGCATGGTGGTGATGCGTACCGTAGCCATGTTGGCGAATGAAGCGGCCGATGCCGTTAATCAAGGTGTATGCAATGCAGCGGATGCTAATTTGGCGATGCAAAAGGGAGTTAACTATCCCATTGGACCGCTGGCATGGGCAGAGCGTATAGGACTTGCTGTTGTGATGCGCGTTCTACAAAATTTAGCCGCAGAATATGGTGAAGATCGTTATCGTGTTTCACCGTTAATTCGTCGTAAAGTTGCTGGCGGTTCGACGTTTTAATTACTGCTGAGCGATGAATTGCGATACCGCTTTGATTAACGCTTCCGGTTGATCGCGATGGGGTGAGTGTCCGCAATCAGCTAACGCGAGCACAGTGGTATGGGGTAAGTGGACTTTTATGTCGCGGATTTGGCGTAGGGTTCCATACTCATCTTGTTCACCTTGAATAGCCAGTAGTGGGCAACGAATCGATGATAAGTTTGATTCAATTGACCAGTCGCGAAATGCAGGACTGAGCCAGGCATCATTCCATCCGTAAAAAGCAGAATCTACATCGTCATGATAGCGCGCGAGTTTGTCGCGTAGTCCACCGTGCTGATAAGCCTCACGTGCTTCAGTAATGCTGCTAATGCTGATGTCTTCCACCATGATGTGGGGTGCGACAACAATCGCGCCTGCGCACTCAGCTGTCAATTTAGAGGCGTATAGCAACGCAATCGAGCCGCCATCACTGTGACCAAACAACCAAGGCTGTTTTACATTCAGTGTCGATAGCAGAGCAGGCAAAACGTCCCATGCTTGTTGATGCATGAAATCTTTACCCCAGTGTTCATCAGAAGCTCGTGCTGTTGAAGAGCCATACCCAGGGCGGGAATACACTAATCCGCGTAACTGTTAGCGGCGGCATAGTGTGTCGGGAAATTCTTTCCACAGTGCGACCGAACCTAAACCTTCGTGCAAAAAAACCATGACGGGTGCAGACGGGTTGGTGTCACCTACCCATTGATATTCAATCCGGATATCATGGTTGTTCCAGCGTAGCGCTGCAAGCATAGACGAACCCAACAATTTTACAATTCACGTAAGCGGAAGCGTTGTATCTTACCCGTTGCCGTTTTAGGCAGATCATCAACAAATACTATTTCGCGCGGATATTTATGCGGCGTAAGACGAGTTTTTACAAAGGTTTTTAATTCAACTTCCATGCCGCTGACATCGTGATTTTTGTCGCGCAATACGACGTAGGCAATCGTTTTAATTAAACCTTGCCCATCGGATTTGCCGACGACAGCGCATTCCAATACGGCGTCATGACCCATCAATGCAGATTCCACTTCTATCGGTGAGACATACTGGCCACTGACTTTCAGCATGTCGTCACTGCGACCAGCGTAAATGTAGTAACCCTCTTCGTCGAGAATATATTTATCGCCGCTCTTTACCCATGGCCCTTGAAAGGTGGCGATTGATTTAGTGCGATCGGTCCAATACAGGTGCGCAGCGCTCGGACCTTTTATATAGAGATCACCGACATTGCCCACCGATACGGCATGACCTAACTCATCGCGCAATTCCATTTCATAACCCGGCACAGGTGTACCTGTCGTGCCGTAACGAACGCGACCTGATCGATTCGATAAAAAGATGTGCAGCATTTCGGTGGATCCGAGACCATCCAACACATCACAACCAAAATTCGCACTGAATTTTTCACCGATTTCGCGTGGTAGCGCTTCACCGGCTGATGCACATAGTCGCAGAGCGACGTCAGATTGTTTAGGTAAATCAGCGGCAGCTAGCATGGCGACATACAAGGTAGGTACGCCATAAAAAATAGTGGGTTGATGATTGACTAAGCGATCGAATACAGAAGTCGGTGTTGCCCGTTCAGCCATTAATATCGTGGATGCACCGACAGAGAGCGGGAAAGTCAGCGCGTTACCCAAGCCATATGCAAAAAATAATTTTGCGGCAGAAAAAACGACATCATCTTCAGTCAAGCCCAGTACAGGCTTGCCGTACAGTTCGGCAGTCCAATACAAATTAGCGTGGGTATGCACAGCCCCTTTGGGTTGCCCAGTCGAGCCACTGGAATACAACCAAAAGGCAAATTGATCAGCATGCGTATCAGCATGTTGATCGATAGTCAGTGGATTTGCGTTGAGCAGAACGCTGAAAGAAATTTCGGCGCTGGTTGCGGCTTGACCTGTTACCACGACGGGAATCGTCTGATTCGACAGTGTTAACGCTTCTTTCACCGTAGGGAGTAAAGCCTCCGATACAACAATCATCTTTGCTTCACTATGCTTGATCATGTAAGCATAATTATCAGCGGGTAGCAGAGTGTTGACGGGAACGGGAATCACGCCAGCAAACAGTGCACCCAAAAATGCAACTGGCATGTCAACGCTGTCGTGCATGACCAGCAGAATGCGTTGTTCAGGTTGTATGCCATGGTCGAGTAAACCTGCGGCGAACTGACGAACTTTCAAATCAAGTTCGCCATAACTTAATTCACGATGATCATCACGAAAGGCGAGTTTATTTTTTCTGCCTTGATTAAGCGTCAGAATATGATGCGCGAAATTAAAGCGCTGCGGTAAATCAGCGTGCTGTGTGGTCATGCGTTTGTCTCCCCCAGCCGGCGTTATTTTTTATGTGCCTGGCTTTGAACCGATATTCAGATCATGGCTGTTTTTTCAGCCATTCATGTCGTTTATAAATTTAGTCCTGTGCTGTGCTTAGTCATGATCTCAATAACCGACGCAGGACCTTGTATCGCGCTTTTACGATGATAAAAATTCAGTGCACGTAATCCACCGAGTTCTTCACCACCACCGGCACGTCCGGGACCACCGTGTATCGAACCGGGCATCACATTGCCATGACCCGTTTGTGTTTTACCTACCTCTGGGCTCACCACATGAACACGACCGTGCGAAGTAGCTAACTGTTCAGCGACATTAGCCATCCATGCATTGTCAGCACTGTAGATTGATGCCACTAATGAACCTTGGCCGCGATGCGCGATATCGGTTGCATGATGTGCATCCCGATAGCCAATCAATGAAGCCACGGGGCCAAATACTTCATGTCTATGGACTTCAACCGCCGCATCAGCATCGCGCACACCGAGCAATGTGGGTGCGACGCAGGCAGAAGTTGCATCGGCATCGAGTAGTGGTTGAGCCGAGCCATCGAATAGCACGCTGCTTTCTGACTTAAGGTGATGCAGACCTTCTTGCACACTATTGAATTGATCGCGGCTGACTAACGCCCCCATAACTGTTTCTGGGTTACGCGGATTACCAACGCGTATGGCAGCGAGTTTGCCAGCCACTGCTTCAGCCACCGAGTGCATGTACGCTTTAGGAACCAGTGCGCGACGTGGAGCAGTGCAACGTTGTCCGCTCTTAATCGTCATATCACGCGCTAAATTATCGACATACAAATCAAATGCAGCACTGCCGGGTGTGGCATCTTCACCAAGGATAGTGACATTTAAACTATCGGCTTCAATATTGGCACGTACCGAGTCGCGCGCTATCGCCGAGTGTGATCGTATCGTTGTCGCCGTATCGGCTGAACCGGTAAACGACAGAACATCAAACGGTGTGAGTGCATCTAACAAGCCTGTTGAGTTACCGCAGACGATAGACAGCGCGCCTTTAGGTAGCACACCAGCATTGATGACATCACTCACCATGCGGTGGGTGAGCCATGCGGTGACGGTTGCTGGTTTGATGACAACGGGTACGCCAGAGAGCAGGGCCGGTGCTGCTTTTTCCCACAAACCCCAACTAGGAAAATTAAAGGCATTGATGAAGAGTGCGATTCCCTTAATTGGCGCCATCACATGCTGTGACTGAAACAACTGATCTTTAGAGAGTATGCCTGCAGCGCCATCGGTTAGGGTGCGTGCATCACCTAATGCAGCGCCCAGCTTCGCGTAAAAACCTAACGTGAACAGCCCACCTTCGATATCGACCGCTGAATCATTTTTCACGGTGCCTGAATTCGCTAATGAGATGGCGTAGTACTCATCGCGATTCGCTTGCAGTACTTTTACAGTCTCTGCCAACATCGCGGCACGTTGACTATAACTCATGGCTTGCAATGCGAGGCGACCTTCATTGCGAGCAAATGCGAAAGCATCATTCAAACCCTGTGCTGCTCCGCCAGTGCGTGCCAAGGCTTCGCCAGTGACAGGATCGAGCAAGGTGTGAACTGCCTGAGCTTCTGGCTGCCATTTACCATGGAGGTAATTAGTTAGAAACGGTGTCATGCGATCAAAGTCCTGTGATGATTGATGAAAGCTTGGAGCAAGGGTTAAAGCGAGTGTTCATTGCCTTTTCGGCTAAAGAAGTACTGGTTATATAAAAAATCGATATTTCTCGGATAATTCACGGAGGCTAAGCTTTTGATTTGCTTGGACCCGCG
>CANGFL010000065.1 GCA_947453015.1 Oxalobacteraceae bacterium
ACTCATGCCTTAGCGCGCGCCTGTGAATTAGGTAATGCGATGCAGCTAACCAATATCGCGCGCGATGTCGGTGAAGATGCGCGGCGTGGTCGTTTGTATTTGCCACGTCAATGGATGCGCGAAGCGGGCTTAGATCCTGATGCATGGTTGAAGGCGCCAACCTTTAATGATGCTCTGGGCAATGTCATCGGACGTTTGCTGTTAGAAGCCGACCGTTTATATCAATTGGGCAGCACCGGAATTGCTAACTTGCCACGCGATTGTCGTGGCGCGATTTTAGCGGCGGCGACTATTTATGGTGAGATTGGTCGCGTTATTTCTGATCGCAGCATGAACTCTGTGGATGAACGTGCTGTAGTGGGTAGCGCACGTAAACTCACCTTGCTGTGCTTAGCTAAAGCTCGCGCGCAATTTCCGCATCGTTGCGATACACGACCTGCCTTAGCCTCGATTGAATTTCTCACCGCAGCCTGTCACATTGCGCCTGTTAGAAAAACAGGCTCACTGCCACAACGTAACTTCGATGAGCGTTGCGAATGGGTGATTGATTTATTTGAGCGTCTATCTACGCCGGGGCGGCAGGCGTAATCCTGCCAGCAGGCAGTTGAGGTGCCCCACACACCTTTCCAATACACCATAAAAAAATGTCTTAAAGGCAATTAAATGGGGCTTAAATATCCCCATATAACGCTAAAACGAACTAAATGACGCTTTTAGTTAAAGTATACTGGCACTAAAATACACTATTAGTTCCAATATCGCGTTATGAACGTCCCTAAAGAAGAAATCCTCAATGTGCTCGCGCAGTTCAACCCATGGTGGCGTGGGGAGCCCCTGAACGACCTACCCAACTGGGAACGGGCGGCTTTTCATTTGTTCTATAACTGGGTGCAAAAGCCGCCCGCACCGCGGGCAGTGCTTTTGTCTGGTGCTCGCCAGGTCGGCAAGACCACACTCATGCTTCAGGCAATTAACAAATTACTGCAATCAGGCGTAGCGCCCGCCAACCTGCTGTATGCAACGTTTGATCACCCCATACTGAAACTAGCGGGTATGGATGCCGTGCTAAAAGCATGGCGAGAACGAGAACCACGAGCGCCTGGACCAGAGTATCTTTTTTTAGACGAAGCACAATTCATTCGCGACTGGGGCACCTGGGTAAAACATCAAGTGGATTTCGTCAAAGATAGACGAATAGCATTTACAGGCTCAGCGATGCCTTTGGTTGAGGCCGGACAAGAATCTGGAGTCGGCCGTTGGCACACGATACGGCTTTCAACGCTCTCTTTTTACGAATACCTTCAAATAAAAAATCTGCCTCTCAGAGAGCTTCCGAAGCTAGGCTCTTTACGAGAACTGTTTTCCTGGTCAAGCTCAGACTTTCTGCGGGCCGCTGAAATCGGCGCGCCCTACGTCGGCCATTTTCATGAATATTTGATGAGAGGCGGCTTTCCTCAAGGCGCACAAGTGGAAAGCATCACGCAGGCACAACGCCTTCTGCGCGAAGACATCATCGATAAAGTGTTAAAGCGCGATATGACGGCATTATTTGGCGTGCGCAGAGTACTTGAACTCGAACATACCTTTCTTTATTTGTGCTTGCACGATGGTGGCATTCTCGATATGACCGCCTTGTGCGCCAGCCTGCAAGTCAAGCGACAAACAGCACAAAATTTTATCGAACTATTAGAGGCCACTCACCTGATTTATCGATTAGCTCCGTTTGGCTATGGCAAAGAAATATTACGCGGACGCTTCAAAATTTATCTTGCTGATCCCGCTATTGCGCCTTCAGTAATGCTGAAGGGAAAAGCATTATTAGATGATCCAAGCGCATTGGGTGTCGCCACAGAAACAGCCGTACTAAAGCACTTATCTGCTCGCTACTATGCGCAAAATATTCAGTTCAGCTATTGGCAAGGCAAGCGTCAACACGAAGTTGATTTGATAGCTCATATGGGCGATCAAATCATTCCCTTCGAAGTGAAATATCGTTCACAACAAACCGGGCTTAGAGATTTAAAAGGCTTGATTGAATTATGCCAACAGAAACGTATCGATCGTGGTTATGTCGTAACCAAGTCACTCGATGATTTTGGGCCTTTACCTGCGTTGCCGGATTCTGACAGTCAGATTATGCGCATCCCAGCACCACTGATTTGTTACTGGATGGGTGAAGCCGAACTAGGAATAGGTGCCAGCAATCAGCAACGCGAACAGACTTAAGCGCACGCTTCTTTCAATAAAACTATCCCACCCTCGGCATTCTAAAAGGCAGCATACGCTGCACTACCGGCGATACCAGTCGCGGCACATTCAAGGTTTCATGCACGCTGATCACATCTTGACCAAACAAGCGACTCTTCAACACTGAGCGTTCGTAAAAAGGCGTGTCTTCCAACATATCGATTACTTGTACCGGTGCGTCGCCTTCACTGCGCATACGACGTGGAATACGCCAGCCCGTGAGCTCCAGGTTCTGCCTGGGGGGCGGAATAAATTCTTCGATGGTTCCATCTTGCGCAAATCGCACTCCTATTAAACGATCGTCGCCTTGTTTTTTCTGTACGTCATAAATCACCGCCGTTGAACCATCGGCAAGTGTGGCGCGTGACCAGTCCCATTCTTTAAAGGGCTCACTGATCGGTTCATCACCTTCATTCGAATCAAGGTAGGCGTGACCTTTCCAACGCTGATTCGGTTTTTCTAAATCGACTTCCACTCGCGCACACGGCGCTAACGGCCCCCAACGATGACGACCACTGTCATCCAACGCCGTACAAAAGGTGGAGAGCGATTCGGGATACACACGCACTTTGCCGCGCACTGAAAAAGGAATCGGCACACCGATTTCACAGATATCAATTTCCAAATGATCGCCATGCCACTGCAAACTGCTAGGACCTATCGTGAAATTATGCGCATCGCGCAGGATGCTGCGACGACCGCGCTCGGTCATCGTCCAACGTCGATTACGACCATATAACGCCACATTCAACGCACAATAATTTTCCGGATCGGCAGCGCCACGTTTTAATGCTGAGCGATAGTAAGGCGAGAAGACACTACCAACAAACGCAATAATGCTTAGTCCATAGTTGCCGTCGTCGCTGAGCGCGTCGACATACCACCAGAGATAACCACCCGACGCGACTTGCTGGTCGAATCGAGGTGCGCCATTAGCGTCGCGGCCGCCAACTGTCCCGACATGGCTGCCATCGGCACGCCCGGCCCCGGATGCACGCTGCCCCCCGCCAGATACAGACCCGTGATCGGTGTGCTCGCTCCCGAGCGCGCAAACGCCGACATCCATCCGTGAGTCGCCATCCCATACAGCGCTCCCCCGCTGCCCGGAAACATCCGATGAAAATCGCTCGGGGTTGTGCGCAGCGAGTTGTGCTGCATGCGCTTGATAGTCAGACCGTAACGGGCCAGCAGGGAAAAAGAATGGTGCTCGCATGCGTCAATCTCCGATTCAGTCAAATGGCGACCGCCCTCAGCCGGTGCATTCACCAGCACAAGCAAACGATCACGTTCAGGCGCAGCATCATTTAAGCCGCGATCCTGCGCACAAACATACACAGTGGGGGTTTGCGGCAAACGGCCGCGAGAAAAAATGTCGTTGAATTCACGTTGATAATCCGACTGGAAAAACACGTTGTGTCTGTCTAGTGGAAAACCATCTGTTTCAGCATGCACACTCCAAGTCACCGCTGACAACGAACGCTTGCTTGCTGAAAGAGACGGCGCAGCACGCTTGACTTGATTACCTAACAAACCTTGTGACAACGCCGAAGCATCACCATTGAACACGACGCTATCGGCCGCAATAAATTCGCCATCAGCTAAGGTAACACCTGAAACACGTTCACCCACCGTTGCAATCGATGCGCATGGGGACGAGTAACGAATTTTTACGCCTTTAGATTCAGCTAACCGCGCCAGCGTTTTTGCCAATGCATGCATACCACCTTTTACGGCCCACACACCATCAAGCTCAACTTGCGTCACCAACATTAACGTCGCAGGAGCTTGCCATGGCGAAGATCCGCAATAGGTCGCGTAGCGTGCAAATAATTGCTGCAATCGAACGTCATGAAAATGCTTACTTAATGCGTCCCATAAATTACTCATCGGGCCTAAGGATGCCAACACTGCTAAGCCACGCAAACCCAGATCACCCGACATACTCGTTAAGGTGGGTGATTGTGAACGTATAAACGGACCTTCCAGCGTGTCATACACAGCACGTGCTTGTTTACAAAATTCCATAAAGCGTTTGGCTTCTGCCGGGCCAGCAAAACGGGCAATCGCATCGCGCGATAAATTCGGATTCGCAAACAAATCCATGCGCTCGTTTTCACTCCACGCATGACGTGCAAGCACTGGCAGTGCTGTTAATTCCAATTCATCTTCTAAATTTGTACCCGCTTGTGAAAAGATTTGCTCGAATATCCAGCGCATCGTAAACACGGTGGGGCCGCTATCAATCGCCGCACCATCGACCAGTGGCTGACGCATCTTGCCACCAGGTGTAGCAGCGGCTTCGACCAAGGTCACTTGAAGATTGCGATCAGCGAGTTGAAGCGCCGCCACGAGGCCAGCGACACCGGCACCTACTACGACTACGCGATGCTCATTCCATGCGCTAGCCAAACTGTTTTCCTTTCCATTGGCCTTGCATATGAATAGGTGCGAAACGTACAAACATGGATTCAGAAAAAAATTCATGCTTCCATGCGGCGTGTATCGCTTCTCTATGCGCACCGGTACGCGCATATGCATCCATCGCAGCGGTGTTTTTCCACAAGCTAAATGTCGCTTGTCGAAACACGGGGGCTTCACCCAAACCCACCGCTAAATCACAGCCGTCGGCTGTCATCAAATCTTTTTGTGCATCGGGGGCATAGCGCCAAAAAGCGGCGGCGGCAGCAGGTCGTATTGAAGCGCGCGTTAGTGTCGCCAACATGGCATCAGGCGCTATCGCTTCGCTCGGTGTTAGCGACACACCATCCCACGAACCACGCACACTGGCCGGTCGTAAGGTCGAGATAAATAATTCCTCACTGCGTTGGCGATAGGCGGCAATCACCGGCGCTTCTTCAACAAATTGATTCGCATCAGCTACTGAATCAAATACGCAAAACATGCCTTGATGCGATGGACTCGGGGTTAAACCAAAACCTCCATCAACACCACTGCCCAAAGTTTTCATGAAACGTAATCCTGGAGCCGCATCAGTAAACCAACTTCCAAAGGCAATACGATTCCAACCCCAGCTCCAATAGCGGGGACGAATTTTTGCAAGGAGGATTAAAACTGTTCCGTTAAAAACTTGAACGTTGCGACTGCTCGTCTCATCAGTGTGTGCCACTGCCTGAGGGGCCCGGTCCTCTTCGGAAGTCTTGCTCATAAGAGGGCCTGCTTCATCGTTTGCTCCGCTTTGAATAACGCGAGATAGCTAGAACAAAACGATCCCGGCGTGCGCCGGGATCTCACTTCACTGTGCAGCAGGCGTTAAAAATGCCCGCTACGAATTACTTATTTTCTGCAACCTGAGCTGGCTTACCAACTAATTCCGGATGATCTTTGATCATAGGAAAGCCATACAAAGGTTTATACGCGCCTTGGTGACAGGTAGCGCAACTCACTTTAGCGACATCACCACCTGGGCCTTTACGATCAATCGGGAAGGTATCGGTCAACGGAACCATGTACGCATTGTTCACATCACGCGCCATACGAATACCGTGAAACGCGGTAATACGCTGTGGCGGGCTGCTTTCCCAACTTTGGAATGAGCGTGTGTTGTGACAGAAGGTGCAATTCACACCGAGCGATGTCGACATGTGCGTCATCAAACCATAGGTCCACTCAGCCTGTTTAATCGAATTACGATTACCCGATGGCAGTGCAGTAGGACCATTCACGCGGATCGGTTTGTCTTCTAACAAATACGGTGTGAGCGGATCGGTGGGTAATGACGACAAATTCACATGCTTACCTGGCACATTCTGACCTGCATTGTCACCAATGAAATCAGCGCCTTTGTTTTGCTGCAGCGGTGTGAACCACACTTGCTGAGGCACAGGATTACCGCGATGGCAGGTATAGCAAGTCACACCAGTGTTACTGACGTGTTGCTGCCAGTTGCTGTTGATGTGACGTGTCATCTCAATCATCTTACGTGCAACGACTTTGGTGTACTTAGAATCGTCCGCAAGATTTTCTAGATTGTGGCAATACGCACAGCCATCTTTCGGCGCAACCCAAGTGGTCATCGCCGTCATCAAACGAATGAAGTTACCGGCAGAGAGATCACCCAACACTTGCACGTTCTTGTAACTTGCTTTCGCTGTTGGTCCACCTTCAGGCAATGGCGGCGACGATGGTGGCGCCGTATTTAACGCATCTTGTTTTGCAACGATGCGTGGGTTGTAAATCTCAACCATACCGGTGCCGCGATAACCGTTCTGCACGCTATCCATGCCAGGGCGCTCGAACGGAGCTTCCTTGCACGATGCCAGCAACAACAGTCCCAGCGTTAAGGCCGAAGCCACTTTAAGTGTTCTGAAAATCATGGCTTGGCTCCTTGCAGCGTAGCGGGATCAATCACTGGACCCCATACCTGCGGATAAGGTGGAGCAACGCCATGTTTGACGGCCCACAGATACCAGTTGTCGACAACGGTGCCGGTCAACAGAATGCCGATGCCACCGGTCAGTGGGCACAACACAGCAAACCACCAAGCCCAACGGTGTATCGATTCCATCGTGGCGTTAAAGCCCATGGTCCAACGCCAGAACAAGGCTGCACGTTCCGTCGCTGTACCGCGATCAATAATTTGTTCAATCTCGCGCTCACCGCCGTAACGACCCACTGCAAGAATCGTTGCGCCGTGCATCGCAAACAATAGTGCTGATCCATACAAAAACGCAATCGACAATGCATGGAAGGGGTTGTAAAACAAATTACCGTAACGCAGAGAAAACGCGGCTGTCCAATCCAAGTGCGGGAAGATACCGAACGGTACGGCTTCACCCCAGCTACCCATCAACACAGGACGGAACAAACCCAATACTAAGAACAACCAAATCGCTGCAGCAAATGCCCACGCGACATGCGTACCCATCTTCAGTGCTTTAGCGCGGCGATACACATTCGCCCACCACAGCAAAACAGA
>CANGFL010000066.1 GCA_947453015.1 Oxalobacteraceae bacterium
AAGTACGGTATCACCGACAAAGTGGGCTACATCTCCACAGGCGGTGGTGCTTTCCTTGAATTCCTCGAAGGCAAAGTCCTTCCTGCCGTTGAAATACTTGAACAGCGAGCCCACTGATTGACTACTGAAATCAAACAACGCGCCACCAAGATTGTTGCCACGATAGGCCCTGCATCCAATACGCCTGAAGTGCTGCAACAAATGATTGCAGCAGGCGTTGATGTAGTGCGATTGAATTTTTCGCATGGCAAAGCCGAAGATCACGTACTGCGAGCGCAAATGGTGCGTGATGCTGCAGCAGCGTGTGGTCGCGAGGTCGCCATCATGGCCGATCTTCAGGGACCAAAAATTCGCGTCGGTAAATTCAAAGATGGAAAAATCGAGCTAGTTAAAGGTGCGCCGTTTGTTCTCGATGCGACTTGTGAGCTAGGTGATCAAACGCGTGCGGGTTTAGATTACAAAGAATTGCCGCGTGATCTGAAACCGGCCGACATTCTTTTGCTCAATGATGGCTTAATCGTACTGACCGTTGATCGTGTGCAGGGCAGCGAGATTTTTACAACAGTCAAAATCGGTGGCGAACTGTCTAACAACAAAGGTATTAATCGTCAGGGTGGTGGTTTATCTGCGCCTGCGTTAACCGCCAAAGATATGGAAGACATCAAGACAGCGATGCAGTTGGGTGCCGACTATGTAGCAGTCTCGTTTCCAAAGAGCGCAACCGATATGATCATGGCGCGTCAGTTAGCCAACATTGCTGCCGAAGCGCACAACACGCATCGGCCGTTAATGATTGCAAAAATTGAGCGTGCAGAAGCGATTCCGGTTTTGCAAGAAATTCTCGATGCCTCCGACGGCATTATGGTGGCGCGTGGTGATCTCGCCGTTGAAGTCGGTAATGCCATGGTGCCTGCGCTGCAAAAGCGCATGATTCGTATGGCACGTCATTCGAATAAGCTGGCGATTACGGCGACGCAAATGATGGAGTCGATGATACAAAACGCCGTTCCAACTCGCGCTGAGGTATCTGACGTGGCGAATGCGGTGTTAGATGGCACCGATGCCGTGATGACGTCCGCTGAAACAGCGGCTGGTAAATATCCGGTTGAAACCGTTGAGATGATGGCAGCCGTTTGTGCAGAGGCTGAAAAAGCTGAGCCTATGTCGCTCGATGCCGATTTTCTAAATGTGACTTTTTCGCGTATCGATGAATCGATTGCTTATGGCGCATTGTTTACTGCTTACCATTTACGTGCACGCGCTATTGTGGCTCTGACTGAATCGGGTTCTACGCCTTTATGGATGAGTCGACACAATATCGATATGCCTATTTATGCCATGACCACGAGTCGTGCCACACAACGCAAAGTAGCTTTGTATCGCAACGTGCAGCCATTTGAACTCAAACCCGATGCCAATGATCGGGAGTCAGTGCTGAAAGCTGCCGAAGAATTATTGTTAGCGCGCGGCTTGGTTAAAAAAGACGACATGGTCATCATGACCTGGGGTGAACCCATGGGTCAGACTGGTGGCACTAACGCGTTGAAGATTACCAAGATTGGTGATCGCTAATTTTTTCGCACTTATTTTTACAATTATTTATTGAATTTATTCAGGAGACTTTGACATGGCACTTGTATCACTTCGTCAGTTACTCGACCACGCTGCCGAAAATAATTATGGCCTACCGGCTTTTAACGTCAATAATCTTGAGCAAGTCTCCGCCATCATGGCAGCGGCCGATGAAGTCGGTGCGCCGGTCATCATGCAAGCGTCAGCAGGCGCACGTAAATATGCGGGTGAAGCCTTTCTGCGTCATTTGATTTCAGCAGCCGTCGAAGCGTATCCACATATCCCTGTGGTAATGCATCAGGATCATGGTCAGTCACCTGCGGTGTGTATGGCGGCGATCAAATCAGGATTTTCATCGGTCATGATGGATGGTTCGCTGATGGCTGATGGCAAATCTGTAGCCAGTTACGAATATAACGTTGAGGTTTCACGCAAAGTTGTCGAGTTTTCACATGCGATCGGTGTGACAGTTGAAGCTGAGTTGGGTGTACTCGGTTCGCTCGAGACCATGAAGGGTGACAAAGAAGATGGTCATGGTGCTGAAGGTACGATGACGCGCGAGCAGTTACTCACGGATGTGAACCAAGCCGCTGATTTTGTACGTCAAACACAATGCGATGCATTGGCGATTGCGATTGGCACCAGCCATGGCGCGTATAAATTTTCGCGTAAACCGACCGGTGACATTTTGGCGATTGACCGCATCAAAGAAATCCATCAACGCATTCCGAATACGCACTTGGTGATGCACGGCTCTTCCAGCGTGCCGCAAGAATTATTGGCAGAGATACGTCAGTTTGGCGGTGATATGAAAGAAACCTACGGTGTGCCTGTAGAAGAAATTCAAGAAGGTATTAAGCACGGCGTACGCAAAATCAATATTGATACTGACATTCGCTTGGCAATGACTGCGGCAGTGCGTCGCTATCTGGCAGAAAACCCATCGAAATTTGATCCGCGCGATTTTCTCAAGCCGGCGCGTGAAGCGGCTATGCAAATTTGCAAAGCGCGTTATTTGTCATTTGGTTGTGAAGGTCAGGCCGCTAGGATTAAACCCATGCCATTAGAAAAAATGGCAGACAAATACACCAAAGGTGAATTGTCGCAGCTAGTTAAATAAAGTATCAATCTATGAATTTGCCAGACTGTAGACGCGGTATTTATGCCTACAGCCTGGCTAACTATTTTTTACTGTCTGTATTAAAGTGATTAAGTAATTAAGTCGGTAACACTTCAGCCACCCTGCATCACATCCAATTTTATGACTAGCCTTTACGAATCGACGATTACCTCATTGCCTTTGCTAGGGCGTGGCAAGGTGCGTGACAATTATGCGGTGGGTAATGACAAGATCTTGATAGTCACGACCGACCGTCTTTCTGCCTTTGATGTGGTGATGAATGAACCGATTCCCACCAAAGGGCAAGTGCTAAATCAGATGTCTGATTTCTGGTTTTCAAAATTAAGTCATATCGTTCCTAATCATTTGACGGGTGTCACACCAGAATCAGTGGTGTCCGCTGCAGAGGCAGATCAAGTGCGTGGGCGTGCGGTAGTGGCTAAGCGACTCAAACCTATTTTGGTAGAAGCTGTGGTGCGTGGTTACCTCATCGGTTCAGGCTGGAAGGATTATCAAGCGACAGGCGCGGTGTGCGGTATTCCTTTGCCTGCAGGTTTGAAGATGGCAGCCAAACTTTCGCAACCCATATTTACGCCCGCAGCTAAAGCAGATTTAGGCGAGCATGATGAAAACATCAGCTTCGATGAAATGAAACATCGCATCGGTAATGAGCTGGCTACCAAAATGCGTGATGTCAGTATTCAGTTGTATCAAGCAGCGGCCGATTATGCGGCGACACGTGGAATCATTATTGCGGATACCAAATTCGAATTTGGTTTAGATGACAACGGCGTAATGCATTTGATGGATGAAGTGTTGACCGCTGACTCCTCACGGTTTTGGCCAGCGGATTCGTATGCAGAAGGAATATCTCCTCCGTCATTCGATAAACAATTCGTGCGCGATTATTTGGAAACACTTAAAGATTGGGGCAAGACTGCGCCTGCGCCGGCGCTACCTGCTGATGTGATTGAAAAAACCGGCGCTAAATACCGCGAGGCGTTGCAACGCCTAACCGGACAAACCTTGAAAGACTAAGATGAGCCAAACTAAGCCTATCGTTGGAGTCGTCATGGGTTCATCCTCCGATTGGGATGTCATGCAGCATGCAGTTTTAATGCTCAAGGAATTCGGTGTTGCGCATGAAGCCCAAGTGATTTCTGCGCATCGTATGCCTGACCAAATGTTTGACTACGCAAAATCGGCACGCGAGCGCGGCTTGCGCGCCATTATTGCGGGTGCGGGAGGTGCTGCCCATTTACCCGGTATGTTGGCTTCTCAAACCATTGTGCCGGTGATGGGTGTGCCGGTGCCATCGAAATATTTGCGTGGTGAAGATTCGCTGATGTCGATTGTTCAAATGCCCAAAGGTATACCGGTGGCGACGTTCGCGATTGGTGAAGCGGGTGCTGCGAATGCTGCATTAGCCGTGATAGCGATGTTGGCAGCGGATGATTCAGCACTCGCTGACAAATTACTTAGTTTCCGCGCGAAACAAACAGATGCTGCCAAAGCGATGACATTGCCTGCATGAGCACGTCGACTCCGCCAGAAAATTCATGTAAACCTTCGGCTTCACCGTCCACCTGGTTGGGTGTGATGGGTGGTGGTCAACTCGGTCGTATGTTCACGCATGCTGCACAGGCCATGGGTTACAAAGTGGCCGTGCTTGAGCCTTCGAGTGATTGCCCTGCCGGTCATGCAGCTGATCATTTGCTTGCGGCGGCCTATACCGACGCTAACGCGTTATCGGAACTCGGTGCACAGTGTGCTGCAGTGACTACCGAATTTGAAAACGTCCCTGCTGAAAGTTTATCTACCTTAGCTACGCACACCTTTGTAGCGCCGAGCGCAGCGTGTGTCTCGATTGCGCAAGATAGATTGGCTGAGAAAAAATTTTTCACCGAGTGTGCGCAAGCATCGGGTGTTCTTCCGGCACCGCATCAACGTATTGCTACAGCCGCTGACATTGATGGACTTCCTGACTCGCTGTTTCCGGGAATTTTAAAAACTATTCGCCTTGGCTACGACGGCAAAGGACAAGTGCGTGTTAAATCCAAAGAAGATGTGCGCATTGCTTTTGAGCGCATGAATCATGTCGAATGCGTTTTGGAAAAAATGCTGCCGTTAGCCTACGAGGTGTCGGTGTTAGCCGCACGGGGTGCCGACGGTGAAGCAGTGGTGTATCCCATCGCTGAGAATGTGCATCGTGATGGCATACTTTTTACTACGACCGTTCCCGGTCCGAATGTCAGTGATGATTGCGCTAAACGTGCGCAAGTGGCTGCACTGGAAATTATTCATCGCCTGAGTTACGTGGGTGTACTGTGCATAGAATTTTTTGTGTTGAGTGATGGTTCTTTAGTGGTGAATGAAATGGCACCGCGTCCGCACAATAGCGGTCACTACACGATGGATGCCTGCATCACGAGCCAGTTTGCACAGCAAGTCAGAGCAATGGCGCGACTGCCTTTGGGTGATGCACGTCAGCACTCGTCTGCTGTGATGCTGAATCTGCTGGGTGATCTTTGGTTTACAAATAATTCAGAGCATCCTACTGAGCCTCCATGGGATAAATTACTGGCGCTCAAAGGTGCCAATCTTCATTTGTATGGCAAAGATGATCCGCGCCCGGGTCGCAAAATGGGTCACGTAACGTTTGTTGCTGAACATCTCGCAGAGGCGCAGAAGCAGTGTCTCGCTGCGTGTCAATTACTTGGCATTCAAGCTTGATGCCATGATGCCGGATATTCAAGAAATTCAGCGAGCGGCGCGCTTGCTGGAGCAGGGCAAGTTGGTCGCATTTCCTACCGAGACGGTTTATGGCTTGGGTGCAGATGCTTCGAATCCAGAAGCGATTGCCGCTATCTTTACTGCCAAGGGAAGACCCTCTAATCATCCCATCATTGTGCACGTAGCGCACAACGCTGATTTAACCCGCTGGGCGAGTGCTATTCCTGCTGAAGCCCATTTACTCATCAACGCATTTTGGCCGGGGCCATTAACATTAATTTTGCCGCGTGCTGATAACGTGCCTGCAGCAGTGGCAGGTGGGCAGAATTCAATCGGCTTACGTTGTCCTTCGCATCCGGTGGCGCGTGCTTTGTTGGCAGAATTTCGTCACGGTCAAGGTGGCATTGCTGCGCCATCCGCGAATCGATTTGGTCATGTGAGCCCTACGACAGCGCAGCATGTGTTGGATGAATTTGGGCAGTCCACCAACAACCCGATTGCTTGGGTGTTGGATGGTGGACAAAGCGATGTTGGTATTGAATCGACGATTGTGGATTTGACGCGATTAGAGACAGTAGGGCCTGTTGTTTTACGACCGGGTCAGATCAGCGTCACGCAATTGACGCAGTGTTTGGGGCGTATGCCTAGACTACCTTCATCATCGGATGCAGCAGCGCCGCGTGTATCCGGCAGTCTCGAAGCGCATTACGCACCGAACACACCGCTAGTGTTGATTGATAGTGTAGAGCTGGTACCGCTGTTGCAGCGTTTGGATAATGCGCATATTACTTATGCATTGATGCATTATTCAGGGCATTATTCACCGCTTACTCATGAAAAACAAAAAGCAATGCTTGATCAGCAGATGCCAGATCATGCTGATGCCTATGCTCATCGCTTGTATTCAGGCTTACGTACTTTAGATGCAAAGAATGCTGCTTTAATTGTGATTGAGCGTCCACCAACGAGCGATGAGTGGCAAGGTATTAATGATCGCCTGCGCCGTGCAGCGTTTGAATCAAGCGATGTCGTAGAGCGATTACTGCAGCGATGAACATTCATTTACTTAAGCGGCGCTAAGCCTTCGACCGTACCAAAGCGGCTGCCATGAAATACCAGCGCAGGTTTAGGTTCAAAGATGCAGCGCTCTACTTCGCCGACAAAAATAGTATGATCGCCTTCAGAATATTGACTGCGATTGCGGCATTCGAACCAAGCAGCGACGCCCTGTAATACCGGTAGTCCGGTAGGCGACAGATCAAAACTCACGCCATCGAAACGATCGGGTAGGCGACTGGCGAAGCGTTCTGCTAATGATGCTTGATCTGCGGCCAGCACATTGATTACATAATGCGAGTTAGTGGTAAACAACGGCATGCTGCTAGCTTTATTTGACAGGCTCCATAACACCAGCGGTGGTGTCAGTGATACAGAATTAAACGAGCTGATAGTCAATCCAACGAAGCCACCACTTTCATCGCGCGTAGTGATGATGGTGACTCCCGTAGCAAACTGCGACAAAGCACCACGGAAGTGCGCGTCGTTAAATGCTGTTTCTGGGGTATTCAGTGTTGAGTTAGACATAGTGTAAGTAGAGTAATTAAACTAGATTATGCCCAAATTAGCGTTTTCTTGCGGAGTGGCCCCGATTTGACTGAGCTTTCCCGCTGCGATGATTGAAACTTCCCGATTACTTGCGATGTTATCGGCGCA
>CANGFL010000067.1 GCA_947453015.1 Oxalobacteraceae bacterium
ATGGATTGGCGAACAGATTTTTTACAGTCGTGAAGCCGTACCTGCTCGTTCTGCATCCTTCCCAGAATCTCCGCAAGGGCAAGCGCTGTTACAAGCGTTCCGAGCTCAACTACTGCTTGCTATTGAAGAGACCGGTAAGACAATTCTTGATTTGCCGGAAGCCACACCTGAAGATGCGCGGGTCTATGCAGAGCTGATGCACAGGCAGCTATTTATGCTGATGCAGTTTATAGAAGCTGAATAGTAGCGCGTACTTCCTGCTACTTACCACCTCTGCCTAAAATAGCTTTTTCGGAGTGAACTTTTCTAACGATAGTGCCACCTATTTTTTCCATGTTGGCCACTATCTATAGTTAGAAAAATTACCATGAGACCTAATCCGAATTTCTCTACGAATTATCTATTTTCTGAAAACGATGCTGAGACCAACATCGACAACGGTTCTGAAGATACAAAGTCAAAGTCAGAACTATCTGTAGTGGAAAGATTATCACCTCCCCGCATGCAGTCAGCTGAAATTCATGACATGGAGGTCGATGGTGGAAGCGAGCAAGAGCAAGTCATAAACGAATTACTTCGCAACAGAAAGCGGGCTCGCTCAGAAAACGGCACAGCCGGTGGTGAGCAAGAAAATCTGAGTTCTACAGAGCCGATTAATAAAAAACAGCGAATATATGAACCCGATGTCTCAAGTTCAAACTCATCGTCAGCATCGTCGTCTTCGTCAGCATCTACTACCTCTATCTGCGAAAAAAACAATCGAGTAAAACATCTTGAGAAATTTACCTTTAAAGAATGTGACGAACTTAAGTTAATTGACCAGAAAAATTATGATCGTGTGCTGACCCTCTTGCTGGGCGAAAATCCAGCCGATTGGCCCAACATAGACCTACATATTAGAAAAATTTTAAGGGTTTCAGACGCCTTAAAATTACTACTAAGCGAATGTGGTGCAGGGTATTTATGTGAATGCAAGACGATCTCTGATACTGAATTGTTTGGATTTAAAGAGTGGTTTGTAGTGGCCTCTAATTTTGATCTAGACAGATTTCGGATTGGACTACTTGAACACCAGCGGAAGCAGCAAGCTCAAACAGATGACTTGGCAAACGATAATCATTCTGAAGGCTACGCTACGCCTCTTATGCTGGCTGTTCAATGGGGGGACCTTAAGGCGCTGCAGCTTTTGCTAAGCGAAGGGGAAAGTACCAGACCCACAAATAACAACATTGGATATGCACTATTAAATGCCGTTAACGAATGCCACATAGAATTAGTACAACTACTACTCAAGCACATTAATGATAGTGATCAATCAATTGCATTCAAACTGTCTGCGCTGAAAATAGCTACTTCAAAAGGCTATATGAATGTTTGCGAGCTGTTAATAAAGCATGGAGCACCGCTAAATATTCCAGATGTAAATATGCCGCTACACATCGCTACCGAGATGGGCCGGACCGACATTTGCAAGCTATTTATTAAGTATGGTGCAGACATCGATCAAAAAGATCTATACGGAAATCCCCCACTATATAAGGCTATAAGGTATAAAAATGTAGACACCTTAAAACTATTACTTTCATCGGGCGCAGATATCAACTCTACCGACTATTTAAGGGAATCGCTTTTTGGATTTGTATTTTCTTCACAGAATATCGAATTAATTAACTGCTTATTGGAGCGAAGCGACAACGTTAACGCGTCGCCTAGTGAATATACGCCACTCATGAGAGCTGCTAGTACAGGAAACCCTGAGATTGTAAAAATTTTTCTGGCCAAGGGGGCAGAGATTAATTCGGTTACCGATAAGGGTGATACTGCATTATCACAAGCGTGCCGCAGTGGCTCACTGGACACTGTAAAGCTGCTTTTGAACAATGGAGCAGATCCTAATGGTGATCAGCGAAAATCTCCCCTTGTGAATGCTGCAAAGTATGGCTGTCCGTCAATCATTCAACTATTGATTGAGTATGGTGCGATATTATTTTCTGATGACAACGTAGGTTATCGAGCATTACGAGGAGCTGTTAAATATCACCGTTTTCACAATTTATCGAAGCTGTTGGAATTGAATGTGCCTGTCGAGCACGCTGTTATTGATCAGAAAGAATGCTCTTTACTGATGCTCTTAATGAGTAATTTTGGCCCTGTTGAAACCGAAGGTATGCTGGAGCTACTACTTAAAAATAAGTTACCCCTTCAGGGTGCCGATGATGATGGTAACGATGCTTTAATGAGCGCAGTAAATCTCCTTAATTTTAATGCTGCGAAATTGCTCATGAAATATGGTGCAACAGTCGCGTTGAAGCAAACCAATAAAAAAGGAAAGAACGTCTTGGAAATGGCGATCGAGCGACTCGACTGGAATCCAAATTCACCCCGTGTAAAACACAATATTCTCCTATTGGCAAGCTTATTGAATTCGGTTAAAAATAATCCCGATTGGCCTGCGTTGCAAAGCACTATCATCAATACAGCAGAGACAACACTCACGCGCGAAGTGATTTCAACGAGCTTAGTATGGCCGCTCACCAAAAAAGATACGTCAATTATTGACGTCGTAAAAACTACTATCGATTTTTCGGCATTAGAAAAATTAATTAAGTCCATTGTTCGTGGAACTATTCATCTCAGACAAGATATTGAGCGCGAACTGAGCGTGGTCGGCATTTACTCTGCGCTGAGTAAGGAAATATATCCTTATTTAGAAGCACTACCCCATATACAATTTTCACTATTTGGAAATGTAGATCACGTTCAAAATAAAACTATCTCTTCGTTTATTGCAGGGCTCGGTGCAACACTAGAAAACATCTGCATAGAGCACAGCGTGCAATGGAACCCCTATAAGATAGATTTTGAAGACAATACGATCTTCACGCCACTTAACCAGATCGCAAATACTCAACTCACGCAATTAATTGATACGTCCATAGCGACAGAGACTACTGATTTGGAGCCAGTTTTCGGAACTCTCTCTGAAATCTGTTTTAATGCCAGCTTCACAGCACACAAGCTACCAGCCACTTTCCCTCCTTATCAAGCCGCGCCAGGCGCACTAAAGAATGCTCTGTTAGCTAGGGGCGTGTATGCGGCGTTCGCATCAAAAATTGAAATCGTATGGAAAAAAGTTTGGGAGAAATTTACTGGCACTCCTTTAAGCAGCGACTCTATTCATTCGAATAGCTCAAGTAGATCAAGTAGCTCAAGTAGTTCTACTAGAACAAGCAGTAGTACGTCCTTAGCTACTGTCATTGATGGCGATGACATGGACGATTTTTTCAGTAGCGAAGATTTGCCTAGAGAATGGATAGATGAATTACCCGCGCCACCAAATCCGGCATCTTTCCTCGAGTCAGCGCAAGTGCAGGCATTGTTTCAAGAGTTCCGGGATGAGCTACGACTCGCTTTCGATCAAGTAGGATCAAATATTCTTGATCTACCTAAGAGCGCTACAGAAATGCCGGCAGATGCCGCTAAGGTTTATTTAGAGCTAATGTTCAGACAGCTTCATATGCTCAAGCAGTTTATAGAAGCGGAGTAGTTACTTGGTGAGATAAAGCCGTCAGGTCAGGGACAGACCTTTGCTATCTCGTTGGGTCAATAGAGAGACAGCATAGGCCTAACGCGTAGGTATTAATCCGAAGCTTTTAATGCGAAGCGCAGCCTGCGCCTTGCTTGACCATGGGTGTATCGCGACCTGCATCAGGTGTGAAGCCTGCGGCTTCGAGTCGCTGCAGATAGGTTTGCCAGAGTTGCTCATGCTCGGAACATAATGAATGCAGAAAGTCCCACGAATAAATGCCACTGTCATGACCATCTGAAAATACAGGGCGAATGGCGTAATTACCAACAGGCTCTATAGCTGTGATTACTATAGTACGCATGCCCGTTTGAAGTACTTCTTGACCTTGACCATGCCCACGTACTTCAGCGGAAGGCGAATGCACCCGCAAAAATTCACATGACAAGCTAACGCTTCCAAGGTCATCAAAACTAATCTCCAGCGTACGAGAAGCTTTATGCAAGGTCAGTGCGGTAGGAATGTGATTGCTCATCGTGTCGATTTTTTAAGGTGATTATTGGTGCGTACTACGTCGTCAACTAATTTTTATTACGCCAGAATGATTACTTATACGCGGCTAAACGTTGCTGTATTTTTTTACGCAACATGGGTAGTTTTTCTTGGCGCGCTAATAATGACTCAGGTGATGGAGTGCGCTTAGTCTCGGCCCACACGGGCGCTGGAAAGTGCGCATCATCGGTATAGCGCGGTATCACATGCCAATGTAGATGCGGCACCATATTACCCAAACTAGCTAAGTTAATTTTTTCTGGTTGCATCACATCGCGCACGACTTGCTCAACCTGCCACATCACATCCATCATTAGCATGCGATCAAGCTCATTCAAATCGGTGATTTCTTTCACATGATCGCGCCAGATAACGCGACAAAACCCGGGGTAATTCGCATCATCGACTAACACCACGCGAAATAACTCGCCCTGATGTATCGGCTCGCCGCCCGGGCTTTGACATAACTCACACGCTGAATTCGACTCCGTCATCATCAAACCAATACACGCTCTATACCGCCGCTATTAGCACGCTCTACATACTCGGGCATCCAGTTCTCACCCAACAGATGGCGCGCAATTTCAACGACGATGTAATCGGCAGTCGTTGTTGAATCGTCGTTGTAACGTGCCAGCCCCTGCAAACAGGATGGGCAGGAGGTGAGTATTTTTACTTCGCCGTCAAATCCGTCAGCACGCAATTTATCAGCGCCTTTGACCATTTCCGCTTCTTTACGAAAACGAATTTGGGTAGAGATGTCAGGGCGCGTTACGGCTAACGTGCCGGATTCACCGCAACAACGTTCATTCTTTTCTATTTTCTGAGCATCAACGGTGCTGATTAAGCTATTCACGGTTTTTAATGGGTCTTGTAACTTCATCGGGCTGTGGCAAGGGTCGTGATACATGTAGCGAGTCCCTGTCACGCCTTCGAGATGAACGCCCTTCTCTAACAAATATTCGTGGATATCGACGATGCGACATCCAGGGAAAATTTTATCGAACTCATAGCCTTGCAACTGGTCGTAGCAGGTGCCGCAAGAAACGACGACCGTTTTAATATCCAGATAATTTAGTGTGTTCGCTACGCGATGAAACAACACACGATTATCGGTAATGATTTTTTCTGCCTTATCAAAATCACCCGAACCCCGTTGTGGATAACCACAGCACAAATATCCCGGCGGCAGCACGGTCTGCACACCCACATGCCAGAGCATGGCTTGCGTTGCTAGGCCCACTTGAGAAAACAAACGCTCTGATCCGCACCCTGGAAAATAAAACACCGCTTCGGTATCTGCATCAGTAGTTTTAGGGTTGCGAATGATAGGAACAAATTTATCGTCTTCAATATCAAGCAAAGCACGCGCGGCTTTCTTAGGCAAATTGCCAGGCATTTTTTTATTTATAAAATGTATGACCTGCTCGCGTACCGGGGCTTTGCCATGGGTGGACGATGGCGCCTTGGTTTGCTTCTTAGCGAAATTTTTCAGTAGGTCATTCGCAAAACGCTGAATCTTATAACCCCAACCCATCATAATTTGGCGGGTCGCGTTAATCGTCGCCGGATCGGTAGCATTTAGAAAAAACATGGCGGCGCTGGTACCGGGGTTAAACGATTTCTTACCCATCTTGCGCAGCAGATTGCGCATATTCATGGACACATCGCCAAAATCAATATCGACCGGGCACGGCGTCAGACATTTATGGCAAACGGTACAGTGATCTGCGACGTCTTCGAATTCTTCCCAATGACGTATTGATACCCCACGACGAGTTTGTTCTTCGTAAAGAAAAGCCTCAATCAGTAACGAGGTCGCCAAAATTTTATTGCGCGGCGAATACAGCAAATTGGCGCGTGGCACATGCGTTGCGCACACGGGCTTACACTTGCCACAGCGCAGACAATCTTTGACGCTACTCGCAATTGCACCAATATCGCTTTGCTGCATGATCAAGGATTCATGCCCCATCAAACCAAACGATGGCGTATAGGCATTGCGAAGATCAGCATGCTCTAATAACTTCCCTTTGTTGAAACGCCCTTCGGGATCAACGCGTTGTTTGTAATCGCGGAATTCGCCGATTTCATCTTTGGTCAAAAACTCAAGCTTGGTAATACCAATGCCATGCTCACCTGAAATCACACCATTCAGTGAACGCGCCAAAGCCATGATGCGCGCCACCGCGGTATGCGCGGTTTGTAGCATGTCGTAATTATCGGAATTGACGGGAATGTTAGTGTGCACATTGCCATCGCCGGCATGCATATGCAAAGCAACGAAGACTCGACCACGCAATACGCGTTTATGTATGAGGCTACATTCTTCTACGATGGGCTTGAATGCTGCGCCGCCAAAAATCTGACGCAAGGCGGCACGCACATCGGCTTTCCATGAAATGCGTACTGTCCTATCCTGCAACACATCAAACACGGTAGCGCTAGCGCGCGATGCGATGCACTGATCAATTTGTGGCAATAGCTTTTCCAAGCCGTGCTCTATCAATTGCGAACGTGCCGCTGATAACGACATATCGAAATTCGATAACAACCATGACCAACGCGCGTGAATTTTTTCTAGTAAATCTGTGGCCTGAGCCACACGATCTTCGAGCAACTCGGCCGGCGGTATGTCGAATCCTTCGGCGTCATCACTCTTACCTAACTTGAGCTGGCCACGCGCGAAAAATGAAGTCAACTCAGCCAGCAAGCTTAGCTTGTTGCTGATGGAAAGTTCGATGTTGATGCGCTCTATGCCATCGGTGTATTCACCCATGCGATCGAGCGGGATGACGACATCTTCATTAATTTTGAAAGCATTGGTATGACGCGCAATCGCAGCTGTGCGTGCACGATCTAACCAGAATTTTTTGCGTGCTTCGGGACTAACCGCCACAAAACCTTCACCCACACGGCTATTC
>CANGFL010000068.1 GCA_947453015.1 Oxalobacteraceae bacterium
AAATCGGGTCGATCAGGTAGATAAATCATTACGTGTAAACCTTCACCCACCGGACCTAGCCTGCAGCGGACTATTGGCGATGACGAGTGTACGTTTTCACACAACACTCGGGTTTGCCAGGCGATTTCGGCGGCGTCGTGTCGTAGGAAATAACCTACGTCTAGAGTTTTCCAAAGTGCTTCATGAGCATTTTCTGACAAGCCAAACAGACGCAAACTGGCGATCGCTTCTTGCTGACGGTTTCGCAATTCGCGATCAGGCGCAGGCGCTTCACCACCCATCACTCGCAAACTCATACGATATAAATCTTCGAGTAATTTACCTTTCCAGGCATTCCAGACTTTCGGGCTGGTGCCGCGGATATCAGCAACCGTCAATAAATACAGCGCCGTCAGGTGACGCTCATCTTTAACGACGTTCACGAAGGCACGAATAACATCAGGGTCGGATAGATCTTGTTTTTGTGCGACTTGTGACATGAGGAGGTGGTGTTCCACCAAAAAAACCACGAGATGTGATTCTTCTTTAGACAGGCCATGCTCTCGACAAAAACGTCGCGCATCTTCTTTGCCTAAATGAGAATGATCACCACCGCGACCTTTAGCGATATCGTGAAAGAGTGCCGCCGCGTAGATAAGCCAGGGATGCGGGAAATTCGCCATCAACTGACTACAGAACGGATATTCATGCGCATGCTCTGGAATCGCAAAACGGCGCACATTGCGAAGGACCATCAAGATATGCTGGTCGACGGTATACACATGAAATAAATCATGTTGCATCTGACCGATGATGCGACGGAAAGCGGGTAAGTAGCGTCCTAATATAGACAGCTGATTCATTTGACGCAGCGCGTGCGTTACCCCTTTAGGTGACTGCAAGATTTGCAAAAAGAGATAACGATTAATAGGCGCGCGCCTAAAGCGTGCATCGATGCGTGAACGTTCATGCCAAAGCGCACGCTGTGTGCGTGCGGTCATACCTTTAAGTTCACCGTGTTGTTCCAACAACAGGAAAATTTCCAACATCGATGAAGGAACTTCTTCGAATATTTTGTCGTGCGCGATGTCTATCATTCCGTTGACTTCGTTGAAACGGACATTCACAGGACGTGAAACACTCGGTTGTGGAAATAGATGAGCTTCAATATTTTGTAGCAGTAGGCTATTTAATTGCGTGACCGCTTTAGCCGCCCAGTAGTAACGCTGCATCAAGACTTCACTGGCGCGTCGTGTGGCTGAAGTTGTAAAACCGAAGGTTTCCGCGACAGAGCCTTGCACATCAAACACCAGCCTGTCTTCCCGACGCTGCGTATGTAAGTGAAGGCGTATTCGTATGTCTTTGAAAGCGCGTTCTTTTTGCGCTAGCTGACGTGCTTCAGTCAGTGTGATCAAGTCATTCGCGGCGAGTTCACGCCAGGATTGCCCCAAACCTGCCGCCTTAGCCACCCAAAGAATCACCTGCAGATCGCGCAAGCCGCCCGGGCTTTCTTTGCAATTAGGTTCGAGGCTGTACGGTGTATTTTCGTACTTAACGTGGCGCTGCCTGAGTTCTAGTATTTTTGCTTGAAAAAATGCACGCGAATCCATCGCTTGCGCAAAGCGTTCACACAAGGTTTCAAATAACGTTTTGTTGCCGCATAAGCGGCGGGCTTCAAGCAAGCTGGTTTGAACAGTAATGTCAGCCGATGACTCGGTCATGCATTCGTCTACCGTGCGAATGCTATGCCCAATCTCTAAACCGAGATCCCACAACATTTGCACCAGTCGTTCTAATTTTTCGCGCAGCTTGTTATCCGGCGCTTGCGGCAAAAGAATCAGCAGATCGACGTCGGAATAGGGGAATAGCTCGCCGCGTCCGTAACCACCGACAGCAATCAGCGCGGTGGAAGCGGGCATAGAAAATTTTTTCCATGCAGTGATCAGCACCTTATCAGTGGCTTGCCGCATGGCTTTTAGCAGTCGCTCTGGCTTACGATCGTTTTCGTAAGCGCTGACGATCAGTTGGCGCTCTTGCTTTAACTGCTCGCGCAGTAAAGTTGCCAGAGCGGCGGTATCAGGCAAGGGCGGCAATGCTGCCGGCATGATGTTCTTTAATGAAGGAAGGTGGTGCGGGCATCTCGGGAGAAATCGTCAACACTTCAAATCCGGTTTCAGTCACCAGTACGGTGTGCTCCCATTGGGCAGAAAGGCTGCGATCGCGAGTTTTGATTGTCCAACCATCACCCATTTCACGGATTTCGCGACGGCCGGCATTAATCATAGGCTCGACGGTAAAAATCATACCTGCTCGCAGTTCTGCCAACGTACCAGGACGTCCATAGTGAAGAACCTGCGGCTCTTCATGAAAAACTTTTCCGATGCCGTGTCCGCAAAATTCACGCACGACTGAAAAGCCCGCAGCTTCTGCGTGCTGCTGAATCACATGACCAATATCGCCGAGATGGGCGCCGGGACGTATTTTTGAAATACCTAGCCACATGCAATCGTAGGTGATGTCTCCCAGCCGTTTGGCGAGGATGGAGGGTTCGCCAACATAAAACATGCGACTGGTATCGCCGTGATAACCATTTTTGATAACGGTGATATCGAGGTTAACCGCATCACCATTTTTTAATACCTTGTCGCCGGGTATGCCATGGCAGACCACATCGTTGATCGATGTGCAGATCGACTTTGGGTAAGGCGTGTAACCGGGCGGACAGTAATTCAGTGGTGCTGGGATACATTGTTGAACGTCGACCATGTAGTCATGGCAGAGCTTATCTAATTCGCCGGTGCTGATTCCGGCAACGACATGCGGGGCGATGAAATCGAGAACTTCAGCCGCTAGTTTGCCGGCGATGCGCATGCCTTCGATATCTTCAGCAGTTTTGATGGAAATTGAACCCATGAGATGGTGTCAGGTAAGGCGAGATGTACGCCGTTTGATTCATAGAAGGCAAAATTATAGTCGAGCCGGGTGTTTAGCGCGCCTAAGCTGGCAATGATGTTAAAAATGGTGGAATTCGTATACAATCGCGGGTTAGCTTAGGCGGAATCGTCATTATTAGCTGTTCACGCTGAATAAAAAGCTAAATACGTTATCTTTTTTATAAAACACGAGCCTGTATCGTCAAGGGTGCCCAAGGTAGTTACTAAGGGTTACTGATCAGGCTCCAGACCCAACCCTGGAGAGTCTTAAATGTCAGTTACCATGCGTGAAATGCTGGAAGCCGGTGTCCATTTCGGTCACCAAACTCGCTTCTGGAACCCAAAGATGGCCCCGTTCATATTCGGTCATCGCAACAAAATTCATATCGTCAATCTGGAAAAGACCATGCTTCATTTCCAGGAGGCGACAAAATACATACGTCAGTTGTCCGCCAATCGCGGAACCGTTCTTATGGTAGGCACCAAGCGCCAGGCTCGCGACATTATCGCGGCTGAAGCGCAGCGCGCTGGCGTTCCTTTTGTTGACCAGCGCTGGCTGGGCGGCACGCTGACCAACTTCAAAACCATCAAAACATCCATCAAGCGCCTGAAAGAAATGGAAGCGGCGGTTGCAGATGGTTCAGTAGAGAAAATGGCGAAAAAAGAAGCGCTGCTATTTCATCGTGAATTAGAAAAGCTCAATAAAGCTATCGGCGGCATCAAAGATATGAACGGTGTGCCGGATGCGATTTTTGTGATCGATGTCGGTTATCACAAGGGTGCCATCACTGAAGCCGCAAAATTGGGTATTCCAGTCATCGGTATCGTTGATACCAACCACTCGCCAGCCGGTGTGACGTATGTCATTCCAGGCAATGATGATTCATCCAAAGCGATTACTTTGTACGCGCGCGGCGTAGCCGATGCAATCCTTGAAGGCCGTTCCAACGCTGTCAATGACATCGTCGAAGCCGTTAAGGGTGGCGCTGATGAATTCGTTGAGGTTAGCGGACAAGCTTAATAGCCCGTCTGCCAGTCCTGAATTATCAGGACGGAGAAACTGGGGCAACGAAGGTTAGCCCCTTTTTTTCGAGAATTGAATAATGGATGGCTTATAGGCCATCGTTGAACTAGGAGAGCAGAATGGCAGCAATTACGGCAGCAATGGTGGGCGAGCTTCGCGCCAAAACAGATGCCCCCATGATGGAATGCAAAAAAGCACTGACAGAAGCGGAAGGTGATATGGAACGTGCGGAAGAAATTCTGCGAGTTAAATTGGGCAGCAAAGCATCGAAAGCAGCATCACGTATCACCGCTGAAGGTGTGGTGGCTTCATACATAGCAGGCGGCGTCGGTGCTCTGGTTGAAATTAACTGCGAAACCGATTTCGTATCCAAGAACGATGACTTCCTTAAATTCACATCCGATATCGCTAAACTCGTGACTGAACATAGCCCTGCCGACGTGGCTGCGCTGTCAGCACTGGGTTTGTACGGCAAGACGGTTGAGGAAGTTCGCACCGAGTTGATCGGTCGTATCGGCGAAAACATGTCGATTCGTCGTTTTAAGCGTTTTCAAACATCAGGCAAACTGACGTCGTATCTGCACGGTACACGTATTGGCGTGATGGTTGAGTTTGAAGGTTCTGACGAACAAGTCGGTAAAGACGTAGCAATGCACATTGCTGCTATGAAGCCTGTGGCTTTGTCTTCGGACCAAGTTCCTACTGATCTGATCGAAAAAGAGCGTTCAGTAGCCAAACTTAAAGCAGAAGAGTCTGGCAAGCCAGCCGATATCGCTGCGAAAATGGTTGAAGGTTCCGTACAAA
This sequence comes from Oxalobacteraceae bacterium, assembly GCA_947453015.1. Classification (GTDB taxonomy): domain Bacteria; phylum Pseudomonadota; class Gammaproteobacteria; order Burkholderiales; family Burkholderiaceae_D; genus Pernthalerella. The sequence continues at coordinate 4,741 of CANGFL010000068.1, forward strand.
AATATCTGAAAGAAGTATCGTTGTTTGATCAGACATTCGTTAAGAATGACAAGCAAACCGTTCAGCAGATGCTGAAAGCGACGAACACGTCCGTGAAGAGCTTTGTAATGTTTATCGTTGGTGAAGGCATCGAGAAGAAGCAAGATGACTTTGCTGCAGAGGTAGCGGCGCAAGTAGCCGCCGCCAAGCAAGCGTAATGATTAAAACGGGCCGCAAGGCCCGTTTTTTTAGCCTTCAGCAGCGCGTAGTAAGTGAATTGAAGATCAACAGTTAAAATACGGGCTGTTGTTCGGCGAGACTAAGTAAAAACCGAATCACCAGGGAGCAATAACTATGACGTCACCCGCTTATAAGCGAGTCCTTCTGAAACTCTCCGGCGAAGCCCTAATGGGCGACGATGCCTACGGTATTAATCGAGCGACGATTGAACGCATGGTGGCTGATGTTTCTGAAATCGCCGCCATGGGTGTAGAGCTTGCGATTGTTATCGGCGGCGGGAATATTTTTCGTGGCGTCGCCCCCGGCGCCCAGGGCATGGATAGAGCAACTGCCGATTACATGGGGATGCTCGCCACCGTAATGAATTCATTGGCGTTAGCCGATGCGATGCGTCAGGGCGGTATGACCGCTCGTGTGATGTCTGCGATTGGTATCGAGCAGGTCGTTGAACCTTATGTGCGACCTAAGGCGTTACAGTACCTTGAAGAAGGCAAGATTGTGATTTTTGCTGCTGGTACCGGCAACCCATTCTTTACCACCGACACAGCAGCGGCCTTACGGGGAGCAGAGATTGGCGCTGAAGTCGTTCTCAAGGCAACTAAAGTCGACGGCGTGTACAGTTCTGATCCTAAAAAAGATGCCGCTGCAACTCGCTACGCCGAGATTAGCTTTGACGAAGCGATTGCAAAGCGTTTACAAGTCATGGACGCGACAGCATTTGCGCTATGCCGCGACCAAAAGCTTCCTATCCGAGTATTCTCCATTACCAAAGCAGGTGCGCTAAAGCGCGTGATACTTGGAGAAGACGAAGGAACATTAGTTCACGTATAAAAGCGGTGGTACGAGTTACATCAGCATTTGTAGAATAATTATTTGCTATTTATATCTAGGATTTTGAGTAGCCATTGGTAAACTGATTGAATTGGTGAATCATCGAATCGTTGAATCATTGAATTAAAGAATTACAGGAGAGCAGTATGAGCGTTGCCGACGTTAAAAAAAATACCGATCAAAAAATGCAAAAGTCGATCGAGACCCTCAAGAACGATCTCGCCAAAGTGCGGACCGGCCGGGCGCATGTGGGCATGTTGGATCATGTTCAAGTTGATTACTACGGTACTCCCACACATATCAATCAAGTCGCTAACGTGACCTTGCTCGATGCGCGCACCATTGGTGTTCAGCCATGGGAAAAAAAGATGATCGCGACCGTCGAAAAAGCGATCCGCGAATCCGATCTTGGTCTAAATCCTTCGACGCAAGGTGATGTGATTCGTGTTCCTACGCCCGCCTTGACTGAAGAGCGTCGTAAAGAGATGGTGAAGCTCGTTAAGACTGAAGCGGAAGATGCCAAGATCGCGATTCGTAATATTCGTCGTGATGCCAATGAGGGCTTGAAGAAGCTCTTGAAAGACAAAACAATTTCGGAAGATGATGAGCGTCGTGCTCAAGACGACGTGCAAAAACTGACCGATAAATTTGTCGCAGAAGTCGACAAGCTCGTGGCAGAAAAAGAAAAAGAAGTGCTGACTGTTTAACCGTCCTTTGTGTAGCTAATTTTCAGAAAGACAGTCTCTTGATTAGAACTCGCTATTCCTTGATGGATGACATCACATATTGCGCGGCCGTCGTCGCACGGCAGACTATCCAAACTTTGCGGATGCGGGCTAAGCAATGATCAAAGCGAGTTCGACTCAACATATTCCTGACACATCGCTAATTCCGTCGCATGTCGCCATCATCATGGACGGTAACGGACGCTGGGCAACGTCGCGTTATTTACCTCGCGTTGCGGGGCATGCCAAAGGCGTTGAATCAGTTCGCGCTATCGTCAAAGCCTGCGTCTCGCGCAAAATTTCGTACCTGACTTTGTTTGCCTTTAGTTCAGAAAACTGGCGTCGACCTGCCGACGAAGTGTCGTTATTGATGCGTTTGTTTTCAACGGCACTTGAGCGCGAAGTTAATCGTATGTTCGCCACGGGTATTCGCTTGCGTGTGGTTGGTGATTTAAGTCGCTTCGATGCAC
>CANGFL010000069.1 GCA_947453015.1 Oxalobacteraceae bacterium
TCCAGCATGCGCCCTGCATCGTTAATCTCCATTTCATACATCATCGTGGAGAGACTATCTGTTGCAAACACTTGCCACTTGCCGGTGGCACGCAATGTCGCATCAGGATTGACGATGACGAGCTTACTAATACGCCATTCTCTGCCTGGGCCCAAGCCGGCATTGGTTGCACTTAACTCAAGCCGACCTAGCGACATACCTCTGAGCTGAAAATTATCAGCAACCACATCGAGACCAGGTAATTCACGCGAGGTTTTTTTACCGCTCAACAGTTCTGTTACCTCAGATGCATCCGACTGAGGAATAATCAGCGACGTAAAATTAGCTGTGAATTTTCCTGCGCCACGCTCAAACCAAGGGTCATCCCAACTTGCGTGGCCATTCGCCTGATCGGAATGAATATTGAATTGCCAGCCATCACGTTGACGTGATGCACCCAATACGGCATTAGTGAGAATCCGATTCGCCAATATCAACTCATTGCTACGAATACCTATCATGTCAGGCGCAACAAAACTGTTGTAATCCATAGAGCCAGCGCTGCTCTCTGTGCTACCTGTTTGATCGCCCGTTAAAAGAGTAATAGTCGAACGCCAAGCATCAATATCGACTGACGGTAAATTAATGTTGATACCCACACCACTCTCTGGTTGCGGAGGTGGCAAATTCACACCAATACCACCACGCGCAAGCTTCCAAGGTGCATTACGGGCATTGATTCGCTGGCGCACATAACGCGCTGCCATGCTTTTACCTAAATTGATTTTTATTTCTTCTTGCTGAATTGTGGGATCCGGCGAGTTCAGCGGCGTCAATGCAAATTTCAATGGCAGAGCGTCGCCCATGTTCTTAACTAGTGGCGCAGGAAGATCTAACACTACACCGACCAAGGATGAATCGATGGTTAACTCTGGTCGCTGATTTTTTATCCGTAACGCTGCAGAGTAACGCGTACTACCCGATATTTTTTTGGTTAGCTTGCGTACGCTGGGAACATTTAAACCCCGCGCTATACCATCGACTGTCACGGAGCCATCTAATCGAGTTTGTACTGTGCCGTCTTTCTGGGTACCTCCATTGACAACAACATTCCCACCTAAGAATCCACCCTGAACACCATTAATCTGAAACCCATGATCTGAGAATGACAATTCACCGCTAGTGTTTTGTATGCTGGGTAAGGAACGCCATAGCTGAACTTCATTTCCTTGAAAACGCAGAGTACCCTGAACAGTCGGCTGCAAACCTGCTGTTAACGGCACTTGCAATTGCAAGGCTACTCGCGCATTACCTGTCGCCCTCGTTTCCTCAGTGATGTTCTCGATCCAGCCAGCAATCGGCGTAGTGTTAACGACGTTAAGCATGGACTGAAGCGAACCATTTGCACTTCCATTCAAATCTAAAACAGCCCGAGGAGATACGTAATCCGGGATAACTGCATCAACGGCTGAAATTTGTACGCCTGCTATGCGAGCACTGTCGGCGTGAACTTGTATGCGGGCTTGGTCTAATGCGAGCGACCCTTTAATGTTTTCAATGGGGGTCCAGAGTGGCGTTCGTTTATCTTGTGCGAATTCAAATGGCGCAGGATTCAACGTAGCGTCATTAATACGCGCATTAATTTTGAAGACGCCGGTTGATTTCTCACCCGAGCGTTTCGACTGAAATGGAAATTTGTCTAACTCACCCTTAACAGCTAGCTGAACATCTTGGGCTTGACCATCCAATAACGCACGACTAATCCAATCGCGCGTTAGCTGAGGTATACCTGCCGGTAAAAATCCACCAACGCGAGTTAGCTCCAGTGAGGGAATATGTAACCGTATATCAATTTCGCCCAGCTTACTTTTATTAAATGGCAGTGGTAAGGAATGAGAGCCCTCGAGCGATCCTTTTATACCCGTCTGAATAAACTGCATATTCGCAATTTTCATCATCAGGTGATTACGTTCTCGCAGCGACCAATTGGCATCCAAAACCAACTCTTCGAACGACAATGTCGGGTTATTCAAAATCTCTGACACATAAAAAACGACACCCTTACCACTTAGCTTGGCGGTACCGCCGTCCTGAGTTGCATCGATTTCGCCTGACAGTCCTTCAAAACCTGGCACGGCACTGCGTGCTTCTACATTAGGCGCCGCCGCTCGTTCAGATTGCGGACGTAATGCTAAACCTGCGAATTTTCCACTCAATCGATATTTTCCTGCACCAGGAAGGTTGCCATCCCAGCTAGCAAGAAAATCATGTAGCTGCCCACGCGGTGCAAAATCTGCCAACATCTGTCGCTCAGTTAAGGACAATGGCAAATGGCCGGCTAAACGCGATAAGGCTTCTAGGTCTAGTTCAGTAATTTGTAATTCATGATGTTCGTCGCGACCATCACGCGAAGCGGTATAAAAATGGTGAGCCGTAGTTGATGGCAGAACTTGACCTTGATCGGTGCGAAGCGAAAAATTCGATAAGGTAATTGCGTGCCCATGTGCGCCAAAAGAAAATATTTTTTGCTTTAATCCAGAGGCCACTTCACCCGCTGATACTCGACCACTAACTGCCACTAATTTAAGTGGATCGAGCTCATCACTCAATTGCACCGACAGATTTTCCAGATCAAGATCTGCCGTGACGTTAACAATAATGCGATGATCAAATCGCAGCCATGAACGAATAGCACCTGTGCCGCCGGCTACTTTGTAAGGCCAGGTAACGTAAGGCTTCCAAGCTTCGAGATTAGTATTGCGCCAATCAACAAACAACTCACCCACCCATTGATTGACATCTGACGCATGCGCTGCAAAGGCGGGATGCTTGAATTCGGCCCTCACATCAATCGGTGCTGCTAACTCTTCTGGAGGCGTAGCATTCAATACTGCTCGGTGTGTGAGCCATTGATTTTGAAGCACGAAACTCACACGGCTCAAAGTGAGATCAGGCGCATCTCTTAAGGCATCACGCCAGCGTATCCAGCCATCACGAATAACCATTTGATGCTGAGCCAATAACCAATCGACTCCACTTCCCTGCCCCTGTTTTTCAACATCAATCGCGATGCCGCCAACAAAAATTTTACCTTCCTTATTTCGCTCGATTTCCAAATCGGGACGAAGTATTTCCAATTGATCCAACCGCAGTTGTGCTGTTACTGCTGACCACCACGACACTGTTGCAGATACGCTAGGCAAGATCAGTGCGCGCTCGCCTTGCTGGTTGTAGATAATTAAATTGTCTAATTGAAGACGCGGATTCAGACCACTCCAGTCAGCGCGAATGGCGTTGATAGTGACTGGCCTGCTAATGAAATGACTGGCTAGCTGTTCGACCTCAGGCTTGTAGTGATCGATATTAGGAAGAATAAGATAGCGTAATGATAGAAATACCGCACAAAAAGCGAAATAAAAAATGACAAGCGCTATCAACAACCAACCGAGCGCGTGATGCGTGATGCGGTTTGCTGATTCATAGCTCGCTGACAGTGCGCGCCACCCGGCGGCCAATACGCGCGTAATTGAGTTGTTAGATTGTGGATCGCTCGACATCGGTCGTACAGCTTCCTTGCTTCGTTAGTATCATAGTATTACATCGAGCTTACCGGCCCTCTTGCCGACGACGCAAACTCTAGCCAAATTACCTGACAACATAATGACCCTACCATCGCCCCTAAATATCGTGAATAGCTCACGCTTCCTGCAGCGATGGCTGGCTGCCAAGCCGACTCATGCCCCGGCATTAGAACAACTGGCTGAATTATCGCTTGACCAGCTTGATTTTGGGCAGCTGCTTAGCGAGCAGCAGCAAAATAATGTGTCTTTGCCCGCGGCCATGCGTCAGCTGCGTAATTTATTGGTGGCGGCCATTGTCCAGCGCGACATCAGCGGAAAAGCCAGTCTGAACGAAGTTTTATCTGCGATATCAGGTTTTGCTGAGTTCGCGATTCGCTCCCACCTTGACGATTTATATCAACAACTGTGTGTCAAACACGGCATACCCACGGGCGAAGAGTCTGGCCAAGCACAGCACATGATGGTAATCGGCATGGGTAAGTTGGGTGGCTGGGAACTAAATGTGTCGTCTGACATCGATTTGATTTTTATCTATCCCGAAGAGGGAGAGACCGTCACAACAGAAGCTGAGCAACGCTCGCTGTCGAATCACGAATTCTTCATCAGACTTGGTAAACGATTGATTGCTGATCTAGCTGAAGTGACTGAAGATGGATTTAGCTTCCGAGTTGATATGGCTTTACGACCGAACGGGGGCTCAGGTCCGCTGGCAGCCAGCTTGAGTATGTTGGAACACTATCTGATGGTTCAGGGACGTGAGTGGGAACGTTACGCTTGGGTTAAAGCGCGCGCAGTGACGGGGCGTAGCGAGGATATCGTCGCGCTTGACGCCATCGTTCGGCCTTTTGTTTATCGCCGCTATTTAGATTTCGGCTCTATCGATGCGCTGCGCAGCATGCATGCACAAATTCGAGCCGACGTGATTAGGCAAGAAACACGTCATCCGGAACGAGCTGTTAACGTCAAGCTCGGACGCGGCGGTATACGTGAAATCGAATTTCTTGCGCAGGTATTTCAGCTCATACGCGGAGGGCGTGATCCCGAGTTACGCGATCGCTCTACTCGCAAAACGCTACAGACCTTATCAGAGCGAAAGCTGTTATCTCCGTCCACTATCGAGCATTTAGCCGACGATTACGCATTTCTGCGAAATATAGAACATCGCATCCAATATCTGGACGATGCACAAACTCATGTACTGCCTGCCTCAGCAGAAGATCAACTCATTATCGCCAACATGGCTGGCTTTTCTGATGTAGCGGCGTTGGCGTCAGAGCTTGATAAACGGCAAGCCCGTGTTGCTGCTCAATTTGACATTATCTTTGTTGAAAAAAATTCTACTCAATCACTCGATAACGCAGCCGACTTAACTGCCTCTTTCCCAATTTTCGACGATATTGATCCGGAAAGACTGTCAAATCATCTAGCCTCGATAGGATTTGATGAGCCTGCACTTTCTGCAAAAAACTTACTCACATCGTGGAACTCAACTCGTGTTCGATCGCTGTCTGAACAACGCCGCGCTCAGCTACATACCTTGATGAGAGCCGCATTACCCATCATCGCCGAGCAGAGCGGATCACATTCCAGCACTTTGTATCGGCTAATCGATTTTTTTGAAACCATCGCTCGTCGATCAGCGTATCTCTCTCTACTGACTGAATATCCCCATACGCTTAAGCGATTGATACGCATGATGGCTGCCAGCGAATGGGCTGCAAAATATCTTACTCGTCATCCCGTACTGTTGGATGAATTACTCGACGATGAAAGTTTGCAAGCCGAGCCCGATTGGAAGGAGTTTTCGAGCGAGTGTCGCAGACAAGTGGCTGCTTTTAGCGGTGATACAGAACGGCAAATGGATGTCTTACGTGAACAGCACCATGCTCAGCTCTTTCGCTTACTGGCGAAAGATATCGATGGCTTATTGAGTATTGAACGATTGGCAGATTATTTATCTGCGCTAGCTGATGTATTAATTGAAATCGTGTTGGAGACCGTCTGGAAAAGTTTACCGACTCAGCACAAAGGAAGCCCTCAGTTCGCTGTTATCGCGTATGGAAAATTAGGCGGTAAAGAATTAGGCTATGCCTCAGATTTAGACGTTATTTTCTTGTATGAAGATGATGATCCCGACGCACCTGCTCTTTATGCACGACTGGCACAACGCTTTATCACCTGGATGACCAGCCACACCTCCGCAGGGATTTTGTTTGATGTGGATATTGCATTACGCCCCGATGGAGCTAGCGGCCTTTTGGTTTCATCGTTTACTGCATTCGAAAAATATCAACGCGAATCGGCGTGGGTATGGGAACACCAGGCATTAACCCGAGCCCGATTCTGTGCAGGCGATGCTGCAATAGGCGCTCGCTTTGAGACTCTCCGAGCTGAATTGCTGAAGATGCCGCGCGATAAAACCGAATTGACTCATGAAGTACTCAGTATGCGGCAGCGCATGCATGATGCCCACCCGAATCAATCTGACTTATTTGACTTAAAACATGATTCGGGAGGAATGATTGATATTGAATTTATCGTTCAATACCTAATACTTCGATATGCCACGCACTATCCACAGCTCACTGCCGACATAGGCAATATCGCGCTGTTGAAATTGCTCGGGGAATTACAGTTAATCGACGCATCGCTGGCCGAAACTGCTGCCAACGCCTATCGTGATTTTCGAAAACTGCAGCATCAACTTCGATTAAAAGGCGCAGATAAAGCGCGTGTTGAACTATCTCCTACCGTGGTGTCACAGCGCAACGCTGTTAATCAACTTTGGCGTGAAGCAATACAACAACCACCTAAATAATTTTTTCATTGAAGGACCGATGGGTTCTCGTTGTAGACAGACAACGCAAGCATGACAGTGACAATAATTATTTTTATAATAACTTGTTCCTGCTGAAAAATTTCTATCCTTCCTTATCTCTGAAAGTCGACGATGCTGATCACTCACTTTAAACGCTTGCTAGTCATGATGCCGATCATTTTTTTAGTTAGTTGTGCTACTGAAACTTCAACAACGGTCGCGCCTAAACAAGTCACATCCGCCGCTACTCCTTACAGCGGACCCAAAAATCCTATTTCCGTAGGTAAATTCGACAATCGATCCACCTTCCTTCGTGGCCTATTTTCGGATGGTGTCGACCGCCTTGGTTCTCAAGCAAAAACTATCTTGGTCACCCACTTGCAGCAATCCAACCGATTTGTGGTTTTAGATCGTGAAAACATGACTGAAATCCAGCAAGAGGCCAAATTACGTAATAA
>CANGFL010000070.1 GCA_947453015.1 Oxalobacteraceae bacterium
AGGCGAGCTTGTCGCTGTCTTAGCCTTTGATGGTTTAATTTAGAGCACTTGCTAATCTAACCGGGGGAGTTCCTCATCCAGTCTGCAGTACCAAACAAACCATTCAGCAAGATATCCTGCGTTGCTTCGCTATAGTTCAAATCGCGCATTGCCAGCAGCATGCAGGTTAACCATTCATCGCGTTCTCGACTGGCTATCTTAAAAGGTAAATGTCGAGCTCGTAAAAACGCATTACCAAAGCGTGGCGTATATAAATCTGGGCCACCCATCCAACCGGATAAGAAAAAATACAGCTTGTCGCGCGAACCATCAAGCGTAGCAGGATGCATCGCACGTAGCGCTTTGAACTCTGGCTCTAAATCCATCAAGTCATAAAAACGATCGACAAGGGTTCGTAGCTGGGTATCGCCGCCGATTAGCTCATACAGGCTAGTTTGATTTGAATTTTCAGTACTCATAGATGCAAATGATAGCGCACAGAATCTTAGTTGATCGATCTCAATCCGACGGCACTTATGAAATTCACAACTTGTCCAATACGAACTCTGATCCCTATCAAGGCTCAGATTCGTTACTTAATTCAACAACGCGACACGAAACATGCGGGACATCACCCAAGAATATTCATCACTCACTGAGTATGCAGTGCGCGTTCTCGATATCGTCGTCATTTTTGCATTGGCACACAGCGCAGCACTACTACGATTGTCCGTACCTCTACACACACTCTCCAATTCACACCTGATCGTCACGTACTTTTGTGCTGCACTCGCTTTACCGATGCTACCGCGATTTGAATTTCGCGTGCTTTCACACAAACACCCATTCGCCGTCACCTTCTGTCAGATGGCCGCGTCGCTCAGTTTAATTATTGGTGTAGGCGTGTTATTTGTATCGCTAACTCAACCAAATCATTCACTCTCATGGACGTGGATTGCTACTTGGTACCTCTTATCGGTCGCCAGCATCACCTTCATACATTTACTGATACGTACTTGTATGCAGAGCCTGCGTGGACATGGTTACAACCAACGACGCGTGATCATCATAGGTTACGGTGCTGCAGGCAAAGAGCTACATAAGCGCGCCCAACATCATCAATGGACCGAGTATGTCATTTGCGGACTGTACGATGCCTCTGCTTCAATATGCCCACAGTCAGGCATTGAAATTATTCGCGACATGCATACATTGCCATCTGCAATACAAAAACATCGCGCGCATGAAGTGTGGATCACACTGGCGCTGAATGAATCATCACAGCTTCGTCAACTACACTATCTACTCCGAAATAGCCTGGTCGATATTCGCTGGATACCCGACACCTCAGCCATGAGTTTGCTGAGTCATACATCAGGCGATTTTTTAGGTATGGCGGCGGTAGAGCTGAACTGCCCGCCGATACGCGATATGCATGGCTTACTTAAAGAACTCTTTGATCGAATTTTTGCGCTATGCGTACTGATCCTGCTTGCGCCTATCCTGATAACGCTAGCCCTCGCCATTAAATTCACCTCGAACGGGCCCGTATTTTTTAGTCAGCCACGCCTTGGTTTAAATGGTCGAGTCTTTCATGTATACAAATTTCGGAGCATGCAGCTCCATGCCGAATCTCACCAAAGACTCACCCAAGCCACTCGCAATGACCCGCGCATCACAACGATTGGTCGTTTCATTCGGCGTACCAGCTTAGATGAGCTACCGCAATTTTTAAATGTACTTAAAGGGGATATGTCCGTTGTTGGTCCGCGCCCACACGCACTACCGCACAATGATTTGTACAAAGACAAACTCATCATGTACATGCAACGACATCGCGTCAAACCCGGCATTACCGGATGGGCGCAAATTAACGGCTTTCGGGGTGAAACAGATACCCGAGAAAAAATGGCGCGCCGAGTCGCTTATGACCTTCACTATATTAAGCACTGGTCATTTTGGATGGATTTGAAAATTATTCTGTGGACAGCATTTAAAGGATGGACGGATAGAAATGCATTTTGATTTACGTATCGTGACCATCCCACATGTAGACAGCATAAAATTTCGGCCACTACCGCTTTGTTTACTGCTTCTGTTTTTTGTGATTATGATCAGCGTAGGGTCTGTGCCTGGTCAAGCAAATCATTTAGCCACGCACGTTCATGACAAGCTATTACATTTTCTTGCGTATGGTTTGATGTCAATGTTTAGCTTTCATTCGATTACAGGAAACCGAATAGTTCGAATACTAGGTAGCCTGCTACTGATAGCCAGCCTTGGTCTAATCGACGAAGGCATTCAACACTTCCTGCCGTATCGCAATGCCTCACTTGCTGACTGGTGTTTTGATATCGCTGCCGCAGTCGTAGTGACATTTTTTCTCGGTCTACGACACTCTGAAAGCTAATCATCAATGGCTGAAACTATACTTGTCACCGGAGCGACCGGTTACATAGGATCACATACTTGCGTCTGTTTGCTGAAAGCAGGTTGGCGCGTAGTCGCCGTTGATAATCTGAGTAATAGCTCTATGCGAACAGTAGATCGCATACAGACACTGTGCCGACAAAAGCTGCCATTTCATCTCATTGATGTACGCGATGAATCGGCATTGATGCGATTACTATCGCAAGAAAACATAAGTGCAGCCATTCATTTTGCTGGACTGAAGTCAGTCAGCGAATCCATCAGCAAACCGCTCGACTATTACGATAACAACGTCAATGGCAGCATCACCCTCTTAAAGGTACTACATCAACACGGAGTCAGAAAGTTCGTCTTTAGTTCTTCCGCCACCGTGTATGGTGAACCAAAGCACGTCCCGATTTCTGAAAATGCTTCGCTCTCAGCTACCAATCCGTATGGGCGTTCGAAATTATTTATTGAACAAATCGTGAATGATTTAAGTGAGGCCGACGCCGAATGGCGTATTGCCACCCTACGATATTTCAATCCAGCAGGTGCGCATGAAAGTGGTTTGTTAGGCGAAGACCCGCGCGGTCAGCCAAATAATTTAATGCCCTACATTGCACAGGTCGCGGTCGGGAAACTCCCTCATCTATCAGTGTTCGGTAACGATTACCCAACCTCTGACGGTACCGGCGTGCGTGACTATATTCATGTCATGGATTTAGCTCAGGGTCATCTCTCTGCATTAAGCCGATTGTATTCACGATCTGGTAGCTTCACCGTCAACCTCGGGACCGGGCAAGGTGTCACCGTGCTACAAGCAGTGGCGGCGTTCGAAAAAGCCTGCGGCGCCTCAATACCGATTACCGTTGCACCTCGTCGTGCCGGTGATATCGCCTCGTGCTATGCCTCTGCAAACAAAGCTGAAGAACTACTCAATTGGAAAGCAGAGAAGACATTGCTGCAAATGGTTAACGATCATTGGCGTTGGCAAAAACAAAATCCGAACGGTTACTGAAACAGTGCGATTTTTATATTGACCAAATCGACAGTAGCTACTCCAGACTGCGAATGCACAAAGTTCAAAATTTTATAGTGCGCACAATCAGTCCTTTCTATTATTGGACGAATTCGGATGAACCTTATTCAAAATTTTTCTCTCGGAAGAAAAAAAGCGTTGATCACCGGTGTAACAGGACAAGACGGTGCATACCTATCCGAGCTACTGCTGAGTAAAGGCTACGAAGTTCATGGTGTAAAACGTCGCAGCTCCTCCTTAAACACCGGACGTATCGATCATTTATATCAAGATCCTCACGAATCTGAGCTGCGCTTTGTTTTGCATCACGGTGATATGACTGATACCGCATCGCTAATTCGCATAATGCAGCAAGTACAGCCCGATGAAGTCTATAACCTCGCAGCGCAGAGTCATGTCGCCGTTTCTTTTGAAGAGCCGGAATACACCGCTAACTCCGATGGACTGGGAACCTTACGATTACTCGAAGCTATCCGAATTCTCGGCCTGGAAAAAACAACTCGCTTTTATCAAGCTTCTACATCAGAGCTATTCGGTAAAGTTCAAGAAACACCACAACGTGAGACCACTCCCTTTTACCCTCGCAGCCCGTATGCAGCCGCTAAGCTGTATGCCTACTGGATTACTGTCAACTACCGCGAGGCTTACGACATGTACGCCTGTAACGGCATACTGTTTAATCATGAATCCGCCTTGCGGGGTGAAACCTTTGTTACACGAAAAATCACTCGCGCTCTCGCAAAGATTTCACTGGGATTACAAGACTGCGTCTATCTTGGCAATCTAGATGCCTTGCGCGATTGGGGTCATGCACGCGACTACGTAGAAATGCAATGGCTGATGCTGCAACAAGATGAACCTGAAGATTTTGTGATTGCGACGGGCTATCAAACGAGCGTACGCGATTTCGTTAATGCTGCAGCCAACGAAATAGGTATGCAACTGTCTTGGTGCGGCGAAGGTGTAGAAGAAGTCGCTCACATAGCATCATCCGGCGACATCGAACAGGTGAAAGTTGGTCAGGTCATCGTGCGCGTTGATCCACGTTATTTCAGGCCGACCGAGGTTAACACTTTGCTAGGCGATGCCAGCCGCGCTAAAGAAAAATTAGGTTGGTCTGCTCGCACCACGCTTAAAGAGCTCGTACAAGAAATGGTTGAAGCCGATTTGGCAGCAGCACGAAAATATGCACTCGTTCGTCAAAACGGCTTTAAAGCCTACGCTCATCATGAGTAAATCGATAGAGCGAATTTTCGTCGCAGGTCATCGTGGTATGGTCGGTTCAGCATTGGTTCGCGCTCTGCGCGATCGTAATGATTGTCAGCTGGTGCTGCGGTCACACGATGAGCTAGATTTACTTGATGCCGAGCACGTCGCAGAATTTTTTGCGAATGAAGAAATCACTACCGTCTATTTAGCTGCCGCTAAAGCGGGTGGAATACACGCTAACAATACGCAACCAGCTGAATTCATACGCGAAAATATAGTGATAGAAGCGAATGTTATTCATCAGGCCTGGAGCCACAGGGTACAAAAATTATTATTTTTAGGTTCATCGTGTATTTATCCTCGCTTAGCAACTCAACCCATACGCGAAAGTGCCCTGCTCGATGGACCACTAGAGCCAACCAATGAGCCGTACGCAATTGCCAAAATTGCAGGCATTAAATTATGCGAAAGTTATAACCGCCAATACGGTACCGATTTTCGTAGCCTGATGCCGACTAATTTGTATGGGCCAGGGGATAATTTTCATCCCGAAAGTAGTCATGTTTTACCTGCACTATTACGAAAAATTCATGATGCCTATCACTCCAATGCTGACGAAGTACTTATTTGGGGCAGTGGCACACCTTTAAGAGAATTTTTGCACGTTGATGACTTGGCATTGGCTTGTTTACGTTTGATGCAGCATGAACGTGAATCACTAAATGCATTGATCACTCCGCAGTGTTCACATATCAACGTTGGCAGTGGCGAAGAAATTAGTATCGCTAATCTGGCGCAACTGATAGCAGACATTATTGGCTACGAAGGTCGACTCACTTTTGATCGCAGCAAACCCGATGGCACACCCAGGAAATTGCTCGATTCAAGCAAAATGAATCAGCTGGGTTGGTCTGCCAACATACCGCTACGCGAAGGCATCTTACGTACGTATCGTCACTTTTTAGCAGCCACCGCAGCTAGCCACGCTGAACTTGTCTATCGGGGCCCCACCGAACAACCCCGCTTGCGATTTTAAAAACGTATGCTTATGGATGTGACGGCAGCCAGCGATACCTTTCTTGTTTTACTCGTCGCTGTGATTGCGCTGCCATTTTTGCTCGCCGCTTGTTGGCGTCAACCTGCACGCGTAACGCTGGGATTCGTGGCGATACTTTGTCTTTTCTCTTCATCGACGTGGGGGCAACTACAAGAAGAAAATACCTTGTACGCACGAGGTACCGGTCTATTTTATTTTTCTTTAATTAATCTTCTTCTGTGGGTGGCGGTGGCAGCGGCGGCAACACGTCAGAGTGCGAATAGCGCAACCGACAAAATGAGTGCTCCTTTTTCACGATTTCTCGCAGCCTTTGCTTTTCTGTTGATAGCGCATGTCGTGGTCGGCTTAGTCGCAGACAAAGAGCTGACTCTCATCTTAAGTTACAACGGATTACTTAACATTCTTAACTTGCTACTTTTTAGTTGGCTGCTATTCAGCACCCTAACCACGCTGAAAAATCATCAATCGTTAATTAAATTACTACTCATTCTGGCGGGCGCACGCGCACTATTTGGATTGATTCGCTATCAATGGTTTGAGGGCGATAGCGCTAATCCGTATCGGAATTTTGAGAGCTTGGATATGAAGCTCGTCTTTTTTGATATTGGTGATAACTACATTGCCGCACTTGCTGCATTTTGCCTGGCATGGTTGTTATTAATGCCAACGGTACGCATGAAGCTTTGGCAGCGTATTTTTATAAGTGGTTGGCTGGTCATAGAAATAGCCACCGTTGCATTGTCATTTCGCCGTTCATCACTGATTGGTTTGGCGCTGATGACCTTAGTCTTGATCTGGCAATTGCCTTGGTGGCGACGCATAGGACTCGTGGTTGTCAGTAGCTTTTCCATGGTGACCGCTAGCGCAACGCTGCTGCGTGAGCGCTTGCAATTTAATGTTAACAACCAAAGTACTGGTTTTCTTTCTTCTTTGTTGTATGACGTTGGGCCGGATCGTGCCACTGAAACCAGTCGTTTCTATGAATTAGAATCAGCAGCTCGCAGCCTTGAAGGAAACTGGTGGTTTGGCTTGGGAAGCTGGGGTAGCTTTTACGGCAATGAGGATATCCTTGATTACCACTTTGGAAAATTTGATTTTGTTCATAGCGGCTTTGGCCATGTGATTCTTAAATCAG
>CANGFL010000071.1 GCA_947453015.1 Oxalobacteraceae bacterium
GATTTCATGGCTATTCGGAATTCGATGAACAACCGGCTGTCCAAGAACACGCTCAAACTCAGCAGCATCCAGTGAGGATGAACTGTCATACCGATTCAGAACAACATGTAGTTTTTCACGCCGATATCCCAGCGCAGAAAAAATATCAAATAAGCGTCGTCCATTTCTTAAGTACGGTAGCGATTGCTGAAACACGGGATACACTCTGTCGGAAGCATCCAATGCTCGAACGTTGACAGGATTGATCTGTCGACCTAAATCCATAATCGTAAAGTCATAATGCTGACGCGCTATTTGAAGTAGATTTCCGAATTGATCAGGGCGTATTTCTGCTGAACTTTCAATGTGATCAGACGCAGCCAAAATACTGAGATTAGGCGTGACATGTAGCGCGCTGGTTTCTAGTAAATTTCCATCGAGTCGCTCTACTGAACTACACACCTCCGATAAAGCGACTGAGGTTTTAAGGTCAGATACATACAGCGCAGCATCGCCAAACTGCTGATTAAGATCGATCAGTAGCACACGTTTACGACCCAACGTTGACAACGCATAGGCAAGATTTGCAGCAGTAAAGGTAGTGCCACTACCGCCTTTACATGAAATAAACGAGATAATTTTCCCCTCGTCTTTTTCTGTCACATCAAATTTTTCGGTAATACGACTCAAAGCTGCCTGAAGATCAGCTTGTTCTGCTGGCATGGGAACGACTTCACGCACGCCCAGGCGCATCGCCGCAATCAAGGTTTCGGGAGAACGATCAGACGTCAACAGCATGAGTATGGCTTTGGGATATTTCTGAGCCAAACTCTCGAGCATGCCTATCGCTTTGCCTACATAGCTATTTGCATCGAGCACAATCAGATCAGGTGCGTTGAGTGCATTCAATCCGCCTTCAGCCTGCATGCTGGGAACTGAGGGAATGATCGCCACGGAAGGCTTGTTCGTTTCACAGACTCGTTGCATCGAGGCCATGAGGGCTTTATCAGTCGAGAGGATAAAAGCTTTCATACGATGACCCACCTTCTCTTATCTGTATCTAATAAGGACTCATTCATGTTTGATTCGCCCTATTGATGACTAGTCGATGTCTTTTTTTACTTAAGCCTGCTATTGCCTACCCACGCCGATCGTAAAACTGTTCGCATTGTTCTGCGGCTCTTTAAAACTGCTTCTGTAGCGACCAATGGCTTCTCGTGAAGCCGGTCCATCCATAGACTCGGACACAGGAGTGGCACCCGCATCGGGATTGAGTGTCTGTAATGCTGCTATTTTTCTTACAGAATCGCCAAATCGACTATCCCATTCAGGCGTCAATGGCACGCACGCACCCGTGCATGAAGCGAGTCCCATCAAAAAAATCAGCTTTAGTAAATTTGGTTTCATGGCACTACTCCTTAATTTGATTCGATTTCAGTGTTGAAATAAATCCGCTTACTTACTATCCGAATCAGCATTATTTTTTTTCGATGCTTTACCTTCCAATTGGCCGCCAAAAAATAACTCGCTTCTGCTGGGATCACTATGGTTATCTGTTGGCAAAACTACTTTCTGAGGAAGCGGCTTGATTAAACGTGGTGTAACGACAAATACCAGCTCTGTTCTATCTTGCTGAAAGTCAGTACTGCGAAATAAAGCACCGATGAGTGGAAGCTCACCCAAAATTGGAAAGGCTTTGACGTTAGTAGTGCGATTATTTTTAATCAAGCCGCCGATGGCGAAACTTTCACCGTCACCTAGCTGTATCGTGGTGGATGAACGTCGCGTTGTAATGAGGGGCAAAATAGTATTCGCTGTATTAGTAAGATTACTAATCCCTACACCTTCACGCGATAACTCAGAGACTTCAGGAGAAACTTTGAGATTGATGCGCCCACCGGATAACACTGTGGGCGTGAACTTTAAGCCCACACCAAATTCTTTTTCTTCCAGAATGATGCGATTCGATATGGCATCTTGCGACACAGGTATTAGAATTTTTCCTCCTGCCAGAAAGCTTCCTTCTTGCCCGCTGATCGCCATCACATTCGGTTCAGCCAGAATTTTTACTAAACCATCTTTTTTTTCTGCTTCGAGAGTGAATTTTGTGCCCGTTGAACGTGTCGCACTGGCGCCACCACCTAGCGTTCCCGTCAAGAACTGCGTGAGTATGCTGTAGGTCCAAGCACCGCCACCAATACTGCCTTGAACACCCGTCCCTAATTTATCGATGAGCGTTTTAGAAACTTCCGCAATCTTTACTTCCAACATTACTTGCTGGGCACTACCTACACTCAGCAAATTAATCACTCGCGCCCCTGCTTGCGCAGCATTTGCCGTTTGCTGCTGCAAACCTACTGGAGTTAAAGGAAGATTCATTCCATCTTGTGGAAAAGCGCCTGTTGTTGCTGGCCGACGCACATACGCCGTCGCTAAATCAACGACTTGAGAAACAACTAAGGCATCACTCACTACACCTGACAGAACAAGACTGTCAGCTGCTGCTGTAATACGAATATTTTTTTCTTCCGGGAATAGATCACGAAATGTCTGCATCAAAGCTTCAGGGTCCATCGTGACTTCGACATCGATGACGCTACATGTGCCATTTTTTTCTTGCAGGATCATGTTGGTAGTGCCAATCGACATACCCAACAAATACAGCGATTCAGGCGATACCAACATAGCTTGTGCAACATTAGGATTACCCAAGGTGCGATTACTCACCGGCCCTGGCAAACGCACCATCGTTGATTTACCTAAGGGCAGTACCACTTTCGTGGGTGACGCCGCCACTCCACTGCAATTCATTCCCGACATTCGACTCACGTCTGAATTTTTTGTAAGAGCTGATCTAGGTACGTTATCTTCAGCCACTGCACTCGCCATGGCTAAAACTAAACCTAGACTCGTTAATTTCAGTGAGAGTAAATTAACTACGTGATTTGAAGGCTTCATCATTTTTTTCCTTCTTTTTAAATTAATCATCTCAGTAACATTCGCTGGAGCTACGCAAACCTGTCAAAACACCCACACAATCGGCAGATGTCTCTGTAGACAATGTCGACGCTGTCGGCACGGAAGAACTACGAGCTATTTGAATGGGGTTGGACTGGTTAGCTTTTTTACGAGCGACAGGTGCATTGACTTTTTGAGTATTAGCTACGACTGAATCATTTTTTATGCTACCGTTTTGAATGGAAAGTAAATCGTTTTTAGTAATACCCGCAGTGCGAATCGGATTCGGATCAACCTGGTTTCTCAGCACGAGAGACAAACTGCCTACGCTACGTGCAAGATCAATTTTTTCAGCTTCTTCAGGCGTGACTTCCAGCGTTACGGCATTCACAACACGTGGTCGCGTTTCATCTCGACTGACTTCTTGTGCGACTGCGAGTACTAATATTTTTTCAAGAACTATTTTTGATATGTTTTGATCGTGATTGACTCGCTCGCCGTCTTTTTGAGTATTGACGATGATGTCAACGTAATTACCTGGTAGTGCAAAACCAGCGACACCAATCACATCATTCACCCGGACGGTAATTGCTCGCTTACCTTCGGATATCACCGCTGATAAACCCCCTTGCGTTCCTTGTGGCGCAAGCTTGGCTTCTAATACAGGCTCACCTCTTTGCAAACCAGCTTTGAGTACACGACCATCTAATTTTTCAGTTGATACATGCGCACCAGGTGGCAAGCTATTTTGGGGCCAATCAACTAGCTTCAACATTTCAGGCGCGAGTCGCTGGCCCAAACTGATTTCAGTACGAGCGACCACCACCTGTGTGATATCGCTATGAGATTGACGATCTAACCAACGTCCGGCTAGTAATACGGCCAGTAGTCCTGAGAGAATTGCTACACTCAAGATGACCCAAGTTCGCGTGTTTTTCATAGTAGCTCCGGCTCAATTTCAATGAGTACTGGCGATGCCCAGCGCAGCGATCGTCCCCACAGCAATCACCACTCCATAGGGAATTAATAGACTTTTGTTTTGAGGGACAAATTTTTTCGACCGATTTGATCGACGTAATGTCCGATGACGTAAACAAACTCCGAACGAGTCGTTATGGTTTTCAACGGTCATCTCGCGATTAAATAAAATGACTACCCACATACCTCCGATGAGTGCGGTCAGTAAGGCAATATCTACTGTCAGTTGTGGCCCAGCATAGAGTCCGATGACTGTCATTAATTTGACATCGCCTGCTGCCATCCCTTTGAGTAAGTACAGCGGCATAAAAATTAGTAACCCTACAGCTGCACCCAACAGTGATAAGTACAATCCCTGCGCTCCAGGAGCGAAGGCCGACAGCATCAGTGCCGCCGCTGCGCTCGGTGCTAGCAAGCGATTGGGTATGCGCCATGTATGAAAATCTGTCCAAGCTGCTGCCATCACGGTTAGTAAAAGCGCCGCTAACAGACTATTCGCAGGAAGTTCGTTGGCTAGAAGATGCATAGTTACTCCATCAAGCGGGTAGGCAAGGCCTCTGACAACTGGCATGCTTCTATCCAGCTGCCAGAGGTTTTTCATGCGACTTAGGGCATTGCACTAACAATGGATTGAAATGCCGCCTTGATTTTTGTGCCCAAGGTATTGACTAGCGTCACAATGACGGCTGCAATTAATGCAACGAACAGTCCATATTCCACGGCTGAAGCGCCTTGTTCGTCGGAGATAAATTCGCGAATTTTTTTGTCTAGAAATTTCATGGTTTGGCTCCAAATAGTGAAAGTAATAAAAGCGAAGTCGTTTTCCTCTCTGAATGTCGCTGGGCTTCATACTCCGTCCCAGTGAGGTCAGGTTTCCGGCCTGGCCGGCGTGTCGTGAAGACCACACCATGCTCAGCCCAACAAATATTGCTTATTTGTCAACTTCAGTTTAGGTACAGTGTGGCTAGGATGAAATAGTACAAATGCACTAATAAATGTATATTTTTGACAACTAAATGAATTTTTTAATTGTTATTAACGTAAGTAAACGCTAACTAATTGATAAAACTTGTTGTGAGTTTTCAACCATGACAGCGGCGTAGCGTGGTGCAGTCAGCCACCCATAGAGAAAGAGTTAAACCATGAAATCCCAGGAAATTCGTCGTCCACGCTCCGCAGCACCCACGGTCAGCCCGGCTGATGCACCCCAAGAAAAGCCCTACACCGATCCGGTGTGTGGAATGAAAGCGGCGGCCAATCCAGAAAAATCGGCAGAACACGACGGTCAGACCTACTACTTTTGCAGCAAGGGTTGCGTCACTAAATTCAACGCCGACCCGCTTCGCTACTTGTCGCCCGAGACACACCCAGTCGAAACGGGACCGGTTGATGCGGTCTACACCTGCCCTATGGATCCCGAGATTCAACAGATTGGGCCAGGCAGTTGCCCCAAGTGCGGTATGGCACTCGAACCCATGCAAGCGACGATGCAAGAAGACTCGCATGAACTAGATGACATGACACGTCGGTTCGTGTTTAGCCTGTTGTTGTCGCTTCCTCTTTTGCTGCTCACGATGGGTGACATGTTCGGCATCGACAGCTCGGGTTGGCTCGCACCGTCAGCCAATGGCTGGTTGCAGGGTTTGCTCGCTACCCCAGTCGTGCTGTGGTTTGGTGCTCCGTTCTTACAGCGCGCTACTCAATCATTTCGTATGGGTCACCTGAATATGTTCAGCCTGATTGGTGTGGGTGTGATGGCGGCGTGGCTGTTTAGTTTGCTAGGACTGATAGCACCTGATTTCTTACCTGTTGCGTTCACTATGGATGGTATGGCGCCGCTGTATTTCGAAGCCTCAGCAGTCATCGTTACGTTGGTGCTGCTTGGCCAAGTGCTTGAATTGCGCGCCCGCTCGCGCACGAATGCTGCAGTGAGATCCTTATTAGCATTGACACCGAACACAGCGATACGAATACAAAGTGACGGTAGTGAAAAAGAAGTGCCGCTAGAACTGGTTCACAAAGAGGATCAACTGCGAATCAAGCCGGGCACGACGATTCCCGTGGATGGTGTGGTCATTGATGGTCACTCGACGGTCGACGAATCGATGATCACAGGTGAGTCTATGCCCACCGAAAAAAATAGTGGTAGCAAGCTCGTTGCTGGCACAGTAAATCAGAATGGTTCATTGGTGATGCGCGCCGAAAAAATCGGCGCTGACACCTTGCTTTCAAAAATAGTCAATTTGGTGAATCAAGCAGGTCGATCACGCGCACCGATACAAAAACTCGCTGATCGTGTGTCAGGATGGTTTGTTCCTACTGTGATGGGAATCGCTGTACTAAGCTTCATCCTCTGGGCCACGCTGGGTCCTCCGCCCGGCATGGCACATGGTTTAGTCGCTGCGGTATCCGTACTCATCATTGCTTGTCCTTGTGCTTTGGGATTAGCCACACCTATCTCTGTGATGGTCGGCATAGGTCGAGGCGCGCGCGACGGTGTTTTAATTAAAGATGCTGAAGGTTTAGAGCTGATGGAAAAAGTCGACACGCTGATCGTCGATAAAACAGGCACGCTCACTGAAGGCAAACCCAAAGTACAACAGATCATCGCTAACGAAGGATTTGCACGAGCCGATGTTCTCGTCCTAGCAGCCGCATTAGAAAATCTTTCTGAACATCCTCTAGCGACTGCCATTATTGAACACATCAAAACACAATCACTTCCCATACTCGCTGTGAGTGACTTTAAAGCCATTACTGGCAAAGGCATACAAGCCGTACTTGATGGCCAACCGGTACGTTTAGGTAATTCACTCTTATTTAAAGAGGCAGGTATAGATATCAGCCCACTGATTGAGAAAGCGAACGACTTACAAAATCAAGGACAA
>CANGFL010000072.1 GCA_947453015.1 Oxalobacteraceae bacterium
ATCAACAGCTTACGCATGGCTTGTTGCGGAGTTAAACCCATGCAGGCGATCTGCGCCTCAGTTTGCTCGCACTGAAGTCCGTCAATCTGATTTGCCTGGAAACGGTAGCGACGCTTCTCCGCCGCTGGCACCGTTGATGGTGCTCCACGGTGAATAAAGCTCGTTTTACCCGCACACTCAACAAAAAAATCTTGAGCCCATAGTAGGGTCGGCAAGAAACAGAGCAATGCGATGAATAATTTCATCCGATTTGCTTACGCTGCTTTATTGAAGAAGTACTCAATCCGATTTCGACAGCAAGTCGAAATGCTCGACCTTAGGCGGCGCCGCAAAAAATGGGCCGACAATACCGCGCCACTGAGTGAATAATTCTGAGCCGCGAAAATCGACGGTGTGGTTTTCCAGCGTATCCCAAAAAACCATCAATACGTAGCGATCAGGTGATTCGATACCCTTGTTGATTTTGTAGCCGCGAAAGCCTTTGGCTTTGCTAATGACGTTTTGTACGCCATTAACGATAGCGCTATCGAATTCGGTTTGTTTACCAGGAAGAATTTGAATATCGGCGAGTTCGAGGATCATAATGAATAAAAACTTTCTATTGAAGTCTGAATAAAAAAGCCATTGTAAGCTGGCCTGTTGCATTATCTCACTCTGACCGCCCATGCCAAACAGCGACCTATGCTTGTAACCCTGCTTGATTACGATAAAGAACAGCGCTCTTCGCTGGAAGCGATCTTGAGCGGCGCTGGTTATCAATACACGACCTTCGCCAACAGCAAGTTACTGTTAGATAGCCTAGTCACGGCTGAGCCCGAACTGTTAATTGTTCACTTTCGATCCGATCAAGAAACCGTCACCGTTCTCACCACTGTGAAGAGACTATGGCCTGACGTGCCTGTGTTGCTTATCACTGGACGATCCCCAGAAAATCCCTTGGCCCAGTTGTTGGCCGACAGCTCGGCAGATTTTCTTATTAAGCCCGTTCGTGCATCGGAATTTCGGCTCAGGATAAATATTCTGGCAACTCGTCATCGCCCCGAAGCCGTCAAAGACGATGCGCTGACGTTCGGTGAATATATTTTTAACAAGCGTCTGACTCAGGTAATGCTAAATGGGCAATCAATCTCTCTGACCCAAAAAGAATTTGAGCTCGCCTTATTTTTTTTCCAAAACCTTGATCGCCCGCTGTCGCGAGCCTTTATTCATGAAGCGATCTGGTCGCAGGATGCTGAATTTTCCTCGCGAACGCTGGATACTCATGTGTCCAGAGTGAGGAATAAGCTGGGTCTCAAGCCCGCAGCAGGCTATCGGCTGGCGCCGGTTTACAGCTTTGGCTACAAACTGGAGCTACTTAAAGACTAGTCAGATCGCAACCAACGTCTATAATAGAAAGTGTCAACTTTTTCTGACTATTCGAGCATGCACCTGCTAGCCGTCGGACTCAACCACACCACTGCCCCTGTCTCGTTGCGCGAGAAGGTGGCCTTCCCCGCTGACCAGCTCGGTCAGGCGGTGGCGTCGGCGTGTGCTTGGTTTGATAACGTGGGCAAGCATCCGCAAGCGCAAGAAGCGGCCATCCTCTCGACGTGTAATCGAACCGAGATTTACGGCGCCAGCGCAAATGACGGCAATATTGAAACAGCCTTAGATGCCACCGCACGCTTTGTCGCGGATTATCACAAGTTACCTTACTCAGAACTGCGCCCCTATCTGTATGCTTTGCCGCAGGATGAGGCCGTGCGACATGCTTTCCGCGTCGCTTCGGGCTTAGATTCCATGGTGTTAGGCGAGCCGCAAATTCTCGGTCAAATGAAAGATGCGGTACGCCAAGCCGAAGCCGCAGGTGGGCTGGGCACGTATCTGCACCAAATGTTTCAGCGCACCTTTGCGGTTGCAAAAGAAGTGCGCTCCACCACTGAAATTGGCGCCCAAAGCGTGTCGATGGCAGCCGCTGCAGTGCGCTTATCCGAACGAATTTTCGACAAGCTGAGCGAACAACATGTGTTGTTCATCGGCGCAGGCGAGATGATCGAGCTGTGCGCAACGCATTTCGCGGCACGTCATCCAAAA
Organism: Oxalobacteraceae bacterium; assembly: GCA_947453015.1. Lineage (GTDB taxonomy): Bacteria > Pseudomonadota > Gammaproteobacteria > Burkholderiales > Burkholderiaceae_D > Pernthalerella. The sequence goes on from CANGFL010000072.1 coordinate 2,074, forward strand.
AGCCTAACCATTGCAAACCGTACTATCGAACGCGCTGAACAACTCGCTGAACGTTTTGGTGGCAAGGCCATGCGACTCGGCGAACTGCCAGATCAACTTGCGAATTTCGATGTCGTTGTATCGTGCACAGCGTCCACCTTGCCTATTATTGGTTTAGGCATGGTAGAGCGCGCTATCAAGGCGCGTCGACGCAAACCTATCTTTATGGTGGATCTCGCCGTGCCACGCGATATCGAAACCGAAGTTTCGCGACTCAATGACGTGTTTTTATACACGGTTGATGATCTCGGAACAGCCGTGCAGATCGGTCTGGAAAATCGCCAATCTGCTGTCGCCCAAGCAGAATCTATTATCGATACGCGTGTGCAGTCTTTCATGCACTGGATTGATAGCCGCGCTGTGGTACCACTGATTCAAAACCTGCATGAAAGCAGCGAGCAAATGCGCCAAGTCGAACTCGAGCGCGCCCGCAAGCTTCTCGCTAAAGGTGAAGATATCGAAGCCGTGTTAGAAGCTTTGTCCAAAGGACTAACCGCCAAATTCTTGCATGGTCCGCAACAAGCACTGCATGCCGCGGATGCTGACGAACGTGCACGCCTCGCACAACTATTACCTCAATTGTTCCGCACCAAACGCTAGCTACGCTAGCCATCGATGTATTACCTCCTGCGCTTGTACAATCAGCGCCCACACCGACTTACCTTTTTCATTGATGAAACCATCGCTGCTACTGAAGCTGGAGCAACTCGCCCAACGCCTTGAAGAAGTCGGCGCCCTTCTGAATCAGGAAGGCGCTACCGCTGATATGGATCAGTACCGCAAGCTTACGCGTGAACACTCGGAACTTGAGCCACTGATTGCTTTGCATGCGCAGTGGAACCAAGCCAATGACGATCTACGCGCTGCGCGCGACATGCTTTCTGATCCGGAAATGAAAGCGTTTGCGCAAGAAGAAATCGATGCAGCACAAGTGCGCGCTGAACAGCTTGAAATCGAGCTGCAAAAAATGATGCTGCCAAAAGATCCGAATGATGAGCGCAACATCTTTCTGGAAATTCGTGCCGGCACAGGAGGCGATGAATCTGCGCTGTTTGCGGGGGACTTACTACGTATGTACATACGCTATGCAGAGCGTCAACGCTGGCAAGTAGAAATGGTATCGGAATCCGCCTCAGAACTCGGTGGTTATAAAGAAGTAATCGTGCGACTGGTAGGTGCCGGAGCGTATTCGCGTATGAAATTTGAATCCGGCGGACATCGCGTACAACGTGTACCAGAAACCGAGGCACAAGGAAGAATTCATACATCCGCTTGCACGGTAGCCGTTATGCCTGAAGCCGATGAAATCGGCGAAGTCGACATCAACCCCGCCGATATTCGCATTGATACGTATCGCGCATCGGGCGCTGGCGGACAGCACATCAACAAAACTGATTCTGCCGTTCGCATCACCCATCTGCCAACGGGCATCGTGGTGGAGTGTCAAGATGATCGCAGCCAACACAAAAACAAAGCGCAGGCAATGAAGGTACTTGCCACTCGCATTAAGGATGTGCAATTACGTGCGCAGCAAAGTAGTGAAGCAGCGACGCGAAAATCACTCGTTGGCTCTGGAGATCGCAGCGAACGCATACGCACCTATAATTTCCCGCAAGGGCGAATTACAGATCACCGCATTAACCTAACGCTGTATAAATTAGAAGCCGTCATGGAAGGTGATTTGGATGAGCTCACACAAGCGCTGATGTCTGAACACCAAGCCGAACAACTCGCGGCATTAGCTGATTAAAACCATAATGAATAAATTCGCAAAACCTGCACTGTTTTTAGTTGCACTAATTGCCATCAGTCTCCTGGGCGTAGGCTTGTATTTGCAACTGGTGCAAGAAATGCTGCCTTGCCCACTGTGCATATTGCAACGCTACGCATTTGCTCTGACGGCGCTACTGTGTCTGATAACAGTTGTACTACCCAACCAATACTTGCGTGCCGGAGCAGCGCTAGCTTCACTTGCTGCGATCACCGGAGCAGGCATCGCAATTCGCCATTTGTGGGTCAAAGCGCATCCCACCATCTCTTGCGGTATTGATGTGCTTGAAGTATTTCTGAACAAAATAGTGTTCGCAAACTGGTTGCCCACGCTGTTTCAAGCCGATGGGCTATGCACTACGGAATACGATCCCATTTTAGGATTGTCGATCCCCGCATGGGCGCTGATCTGGTTCACTATTTTTGCAGTCAGCTTATCGCTGCTTGCGCTACGCTATCGTCGTCCTGCATGAGTCTGGACGATTTGCTGAAATCAGCACCGATCGAGATTGTGGAAGCCAGAATTCTGGCTGCGCACAGCCTGCAGTGGTCACGGGTACAGCTAATCACACAAAGTAAACATGCCCTATCGACTGCGCAAGTTGATGACATTCAACGTTTATTTCAACGTAGGTTGCAAGGTGAACCCATTGCCTATTTGTTGGGTCAGCGTGAATTTTATGGCCTCTCATTTGAGGTAACACCCGCTGTACTGATACCACGCCCAGAAACGGAATTACTGGTCGAGCTTGCGATTGAACGCATGCCAACGAATGCACGCGTGCTCGATATGGGTACGGGCTCAGGAGCGATTGCTGTTTCTTTGGCACATACACGACCTGACTCGACATTTTTTGCAACCGATGTCAGCAAACAAGCGCTCGCGGTAGCTGAGCGGAATAGTTTGCTGCATCAAACCGCAATCACTTTTTTTCAAAGCAATTGGTATGAGCACGTCAATGGAAGGTTTGATCTTATCGTCAGCAACCCTCCTTACATTCGCTCAGGTGACGTTCACTTGAGCCAAGGCGATTTACGGTTTGAACCTGCCGATGCACTGACCGACCACAGCACAGGTTTTACAGCCATCGAAAAAATCATTCACAGAGCACACGTACATTTAGAGCGCAGTGGTTGGTTACTGCTTGAACATGGTTATGATCAGGCTAGCACGGTGCGTGAATTATTTCACACATCCATTTGGAGTGATGTGCAAAGCTGGTGTGATCTAGCCGGGATAGAACGCGTTACAGGGGCACGACTTCTTTAACAGTCACTTCACCGATTTACATCGTAATTTTTCTTTCATTTTTTAACCATTAAAACTTGTCATGCTTCCATCGATTGAACAACGCCTTGCGACCGAACTCGCCGCCCGTACCGATCAAGTCGCTGCTGCGATTGCCCTCTTAGATGAAGGCGCCACCGTTCCTTTCATCGCTCGCTACCGTAAAGAAGCCACTGGCGGCCTAGATGATATCCAGCTGCGATTACTCGAAGAGCGCCTGCGTTATTTACGCGAACTGGAAAGTCGTCGTGAAGCGATCCTCGCCTCCATCGAAGAGCAAGGGAAAATGACGCCTGAGTTAAAGAAGGCAATTTTGAGTGCTGCAGATAAAACGCTACTCGAAGATCTGTATTTACCCTATCGGCCTAAGCGTCGCACCAAAGCGCAAATTGCCATGGAAGCGGGACTAGAACCACTGGCTAATGCCTTACTCGACGATCCGACGCTCACGCCAGAGAGCGAAGCAGAAAAATATTTGCGCGCCGCTTTCACTAGCGATCAAGGCGATAACCCCGGCGTACCCGACGCCAAGGCTGCTCTGGATGGCGCACGACAAATTCTTATGGAGCGTTTTGCCGAAGATGCTCATTTACTGCAAAACTTGCGTGAGTATTTGCTTGAGCATGGTGTAGTCGATTCCAAAGTTATTGAAGGCAAACAAGAGTCTGGCGAAAAGTTTTCTGATTATTTTGACTACTCCGAAAAACTCTCTGCTATTCCTTCGCATCGCGCTTTAGCGTTACTGCGTGGTCGGCGAGAAGAAATTTTATCAGTGTCGCTACGCCTCGATACTGAAATAGAAAAGCCTAAATGGGATGCGCCGCATAATGCGTGTGAAGCAAAAATTAGTTCACATTTTCATATTAGCCAAAAAAATCGCGCCGCCGACAAATGGTTACTCGATACGGTGCGCTGGACTTGGCGCGTCAAAATTTTCATGCATCTCGACACGGAATTGATGACCAAATTACGCGAAGAGGCTGAAGCAGAAGGCATACAAGTTTTTGCACGTAACTTAAAAGCTTTGCTGCTAGCAGCTCCGGCTGGACCTCGAGTCACTATAGGACTGGATCCAGGGCTGCGTACCGGCGTGAAAGTTGCGGTAGTCGATGCCACCGGTAAAGTGGTCGACACCTCCACCATCTATCCACACCAACCACGCAATGATTGGGATGGCTCACTGCACACACTCTCGCAACTAGCGAAAAAACATCAGGTGTCACTCATCGCCATTGGTAATGGCACCGCATCGCGTGAAACGGATCGTTTAGCGCAAGACCTGATCACTCAGAATGCCGAATTAAAACTTAACAAAATTGTCGTCTCTGAAGCCGGTGCTTCCGTGTATTCAGCCTCTGAGTTTGCATCCAAAGAATTACCCGACTTAGATGTCTCAATACGCGGCGCTGTTTCGATTGCACGGCGATTGCAAGATCCCCTCGCTGAACTGGTAAAAATCGATCCGAAATCGATTGGCGTTGGTCAGTATCAGCACGATGTTTCTCAAACTCGCTTGGCGCGAGCGCTGGATGCGGTGGTTGAAGATTGCGTTAATGCCGTCGGGGTTGATGTCAACACGGCGTCGGCACCTTTACTGGCGC
>CANGFL010000073.1 GCA_947453015.1 Oxalobacteraceae bacterium
ACAAGCGTTTAGGCGTGACATTGATGACAGAAATCGCGCGCGTGCTCGCTTCGCGACTGCGCCAATCGAATGATGAGCTGAGGGTGCTCGAAAGCGCCTGATTTTTTCTATCAATGCTCTCTCTTTGACGATCAATTTATTTCGTTCGCGTTGAAGTCATCGCTCGAAATGCCTTTGTTTATGCGGGTTTTATAAAAAATCGATTCGTCTGCAGGTTGATTTGCAAAAAATAATTTTGCATCTTCAACGATCAACAAAAATCTCTCATCACCCACCTCATCGGGGTCAAAAACCCCGCCAAAACCAAATTTCTGGACCCGCTCAGGACTTGTGGTATACTGTGCATATATACAGTAGTTAAGAAATCAACCAACCCTCTCAGAACCCGCACAAAACGTAGTGGAGTTACGAAAATGGAAACCGAAATGATTGACCAGGAGCTTCCTGGCAAGCTCGAAATCAAGATCGTCTCGCGCCCTTCGAGTCAGGCGCAGCGCATCTGGCGTAAACGCGGTCGCCCACGTGATTTGCGAAGCCAAGCTGGCTTTCAACATATCGCAGCGCATCTGATTGCGGTAAGTTTGATCACACCGAACACGCAATAAATTCATCTATCCTGGTTCGCCAGGACTCTAATAAAGCCGTTTGCCGGAATCTTCCGCAAGCGGCTTTTTCATTGGTGCTGCCCAAACCCTGCCCTCATCAAAACCGAATATTCGATGTAAGCATTTCGGGCTACTATCTTGTTCACCCGTTTTACCCCCAAAAAACCTATAAACCCCGAGAGACAGCGATGATACGAGTACTCAAAGCCGGCCAAACTGTAGATCAAAAAGCACAAGACCAAACCAGCGTTCGCGATACTGTTACCAAAATTCTTTCCGAAATCGAAGCGCATGGCGATTCCGCGGTTGCTGAGATGTCGAAAAAATTCGACCAATGGTCGCCTGCTAGTTTTCGACTTTCAAATGATGAGATCGCAAAATGCGTCAAGTCGCTAAGCCAAGGCCAGCTCGATGACATTCGCTTTGCACAAGAACAGGTAAGAAATTTTGCCAAGATACAGCGCGAATCGATTCGCGATGTTGAAGTTGAAACATTGCCCGGCGTGATTCTCGGCCATAAAAATCTACCGGTTGAAAGTGTGGGCTGTTACGTCCCCGGCGGTAAATTTCCTCTGGTCGCCTCCGCGCACATGGGTGTGGTTACTGCCAAAGTCGCTGGTGTGAGTCGTATCCTCGCTGCTTCACCACCGGTGAATGGCGCACCGAATCCAGCGGTTATCGCTGCGATGCATTTAGGTGGTGCCGATGAAATCTATACTTTCGGTGGTGTACAAGCGATCGGCGCGATGGCTATCGGTACACAAACGATTAAATCTGTTTCTATGTTGATCGGACCGGGCAATGCCTTTGTCGCCGAAGCTAAGCGTCAATTGTTTGGTCGCGTTGGTATTGATTTGATTGCTGGCCCAACTGAAACACTCGTCATTGCCGATGACACCGTCGATGCTGAAATGTGCGCCACCGATTTGCTCGGTCAGGCAGAACATGGTTACAACACACCGGCGGTACTGTTAACTAATTCAGAAAAACTTGCGCATGCAACCGTTGCTGAGATTGAGCGCTTGCTCAAGATTTTGCCTACGGCAGCAACTGCTTCTGTGTCGTGGCGCGACTTTGGTGAAATCATTGTCTGCGACACCTTAGAAGAAATGGTCAGCGAAGCCGATCGCATCGCCTCTGAACACGTGCAAGTCATGACACGTGATGATGATTACTTCTTAAAAAATATGCGCAACTACGGCGCGTTGTTCCTTGGCCCGCGCACTAACGTCGCTTACGGTGACAAAGTAATCGGCACGAACCACACACTACCTACGGGTAAAGCAGCGCGTTATACCGGTGGCCTGTGGGTAGGTAAATTCATCAAGACCTGTACCTATCAAAAAGTGCTCACCGATGAAGCCAGCACCATGGTGGGTGAATACTGTTCGCGTCTGTGCGCTATCGAAGGCATGATCGCGCACGGTGAACAAGCCAATCTGCGTGTGCGTCGTTACGGTCATCAAGACGTGCCTTACGGCGGCGTACCCGGTTAATTCACTCGGCGAGATAATCATGAGCTCATTTCCCGCCCCGAATTTCCGACTGGATGGAAAAAAAGCACTCGTGACAGGTGCCAGCCGCGGTATAGGGCTGGCTGCTGCTGTCGCACTCGCGCAAGCGGGTGCACACGTCACATTGGCCGCGCGATCAAAAGATGAACTCGCCGCTGCTTGTAAAGACATCACAGCCTCTGGTGGTCATGCTGATTTTGTGGTGCTGGACGTCACCGACTCTGCTGCTGTCGATCATCTGATTACGAATCAAGGTCCGTTTCATGTACTGGTGAATAACGCAGGCATGAACCGACCTAAGCCTTTGGTCGAGGTAACTAATGAAGACCTCGATGACATTTTTGATTTAAACGTCAAATCAGTTTTTTACGCTTCGCGTGCTGTTGCTAAAAGTTTGATCGCCGCCAAGCAGCCCGGCTCCATCATTACCATCTCTTCGCAGATGGGACATGTGGGCGCATCTAACCGCACAGTGTATTGCGCCAGCAAACACGCGCTCGAAGGTATGACTAAAGCCCTTAGTTGGGAGTTAGGTCAAAAAAATATTCGTGTTAACACGATCTGCCCAACCTTTATTGAAACCGCACTCACTAAAGGGATGTTTGAAGACCCAACTTTTAAAGCGTCTGTAGTCAGTAAAATTGCGCTGGGTCGGGTCGGTCATGTTAACGAAGTAATGGGTTCCGTAGTCTTTCTGGCGAGTGATGCGTCCAGCCTGATTACTGGTAGTGCACTAATGCTCGATGGTGGCTGGACTGCAGCCTAAAATAAAAAAAGGGAAATCATGAATGCGATTGATCTAACAAAAGGTAAACCCGTCACTGTTATCGGCGCCGGTTTAGTGGGCGCAGGTTGGGCCATCGTCTTTGCACGCGCAGGTGTGTCAGTACGCATGACCGACTCTAGTGCTCAGGTGCTAGAGAGCGCTCCTAAATTAGTAGCGCAACAATTAGAACGCCTGCACTCACACGGATTACTTAAAGAATCCGTAGCCACCATACTAGCCCGCGTTAGTGTGGAGCCCGATTTAAAGAAAGCCTTAGACGGCGCTATCTACGCACAAGAATCTGTGCTCGAAAAAGCAGATGTCAAACGCAAGCTGATGTTAGAAATCGAAAGCTTTGGATACGACGATCTCATCATTGGTAGCTCAACCTCGGGCATACCCGCTTCTGATTTTGGTCTAGACCTAAAAATTTCACCGCGCGTGTTGGTGGTTCATCCCGTCAATCCTCCGTATCTAGTTCCTATTATTGAACTGGTCGGCTCGCCACAAACGTCAAAAGAAACCATCGACTGGGCTGATCATTTCATGCAAGCCTTGGGGCAATCGGTTATTCGCGTTAACGAAGAGATTGAAGGCTTCGTCATCAATCGTTTGCAAGCTGTTTTATTGCGTGAAGCCTGGACCATGGTGGCTGATGGCGTTTGTAGTTGCGAAGATGTCGATAAGGCGATCCGTGATGGTTTGGGATTCCGCTGGTCATTCATCGGCCCCTTTGAAACCATCGATTTGAACGCGCCGAATGGAGTGGCTGATTACGCTGCTCGCTTTGGTCCGCTGTTCCATCGTATTGCTCAATCGCGTGATCAAAAGCGTCCATGGGATGAGCCATTAATCAAAGAAGTTGAAACTCAGCGTAGACAATTTGTAAAACAATCTGAATTGAATGCACGTCGTGATTGGCGCGATGAGCAGTTGATGAAATTCGCAGTCCATCGCGCAAAATCAGCGGACAAATAAATTCGATAAGCTTGTTAACAATGCGACTTAATTTCGTTAAATGTGTATTGCTGACCAGCGTACTGCTGGTCAGCGCAAGTTCATTCGCCACACCGCCTTATCAACGGCTCGCTGGTGCAGCGGATAACGATGATCCACTCATCGTTGCTGGCTACCGTGCGATCTTTACTTGTTCAGCGCATTTTTTAATGGGCCGCCCGCTCAGCGATATCAAACGCATAGAACTCGTTGATGTTGAAGGCAAAGGCTACCCTGATCCCGTCATTGATGAAAAGCGTCGCTTAGTCTTCAGCTCAGATCCCACAGGAACCATGACACGCGTCGCTGCTTACCGCGACAGTATGGGCTGCACTATCTTGCCACCACAGTGGCAAATCAATGATGTGCCTCGATTACCGTATGTCTCGTATGAACAAGCGCCAAATGTTAGTCACCTCGCTTTTCCTGACGGCGACAAAACGAATCTACCCGCCAGCGGCATCGATCCTCGTTATTCAAAACTGAGCAAGGTGCTTGATCAAGCGTTAGATGGCACCACGCATGCAAAAAAGCCTGGCACGATCACTACCTCGGTACTCGTCATCAAACTCGACAAAGCTAAAGGTGGGCAGTTAATCGCTGAGCGTTATCGCAAAGGCTTTGGTGTGCATTCAGGTTATCGCACTTGGTCAACCAGTAAAAGTATCTTTGCGGCTTTGATGGGCATCGCTAGTCGTCAAGGCTTGCTACAACTCGATCAACCGGTAGCTATTCCTGAATGGCCTGAAGGCGACGCCCGTAAAGCTATCACCTACCAACAACTGATGTGGATGTCGAGTGGGCTCTATAGCGGTGGCCCGAATTCAGCGGCTGTGTATTTTGGTGGACAAGATGTAATTAGCGCAGCAACAGGTACCTCTCTCGAAGTGAAACCGGGAACACGCTGGCAGTACGCCAACAATGACACCTTGTTATTAGTGCGCTCTTTACGTTATCTACTGAATGATGATTTACGTTTCTTGCGCTTTCCCTACGATGAACTGCTACATCCGCTAGGCATGTATCACACTCGTATGGAAATCGATCATCTGGGTACGTTTGTAGGCTCGAGTCAAACCTACACAACAGCGCGCGATTTAGCACGCTTCGGAATTTTTCTTGCCAATGATGGCATCCACAAGGGCAAACGCTATTTGCCGGAAGACTTCATACAATTTGTAAGCACCCCTGCACCTACCAAACCACCGGTAGCCAATGAATGGGGCTACGGTGCGCAATTTTGGTTACTGGATACCATGCCTGATATACCGAAAGGTACGTTCACTACCTTCGGCAATAAAGGTCAGTATGTGACTGTGGTGCCGGGACATGATCTGGTGATTGTTCGTACCGGTGTCGATCCCAATGGCATCGAGTACAAACAAGATCGTTTAGTCGCCGACGTACTTAAAGCGATTTCACACTAATTACCAGACCTATTTCTGGGTGATGCTATCCTCTAACGCATGCCAAATACACCCAGTCACCCTGATTTAATCGACTCCGCTTACGCGTTTCGGCGCTTACTAACAGCCCTCGCCATCATGACCTTGGGCAGTGTTGGTATGTATGTCGTGATCGTCTTATTACCCGAAGTACAAAAAGAATTCGGCATTACGCGTGCCGATGCCTCATTGCCGTATACCGTGCTGATGATTTCGTTTGGGCTCGGTGGCATTCTGATGGGACGCTGGGCGGATCGCTTCGGCGTATTTAAAGTTTTGCTGATCGGCGCTATCGGAAATTTCATCGGATTTTTATGGGCATCGCAATCGCCCAATATCATCAGCCTTGCCCTCGCCCATGGATTGATCGGCTTATTAGGTGGTGCTGCTAGCTTTGCGCCTTTACTCGCAGATACCGCGCTGTGGTGGAAAAAACGTCGCGGTATTGCGGTCGCCATTTGCGCGAGTGGAAATTATGTCGCCGGTACCGTGTGGCCACCTGTCATGCAGTGGGGTCTTGAACATTTTGGTTGGCGTCAAACTTACATTGCACTCGGTTGTATTTGTGGGTTGCTGATTGCTTTACTCGCATTGCGTATGAAGCCACGCCCTCCACTTAATGAAGTCACTCCGGGAGTTCACGGAGCGCATGAAACCGATCGTCCTTTTGGTTTGAGTATGAATCAAGCTCAACTGCTGCTGTGTGTGGCAGGACTCTCATGCTGCGTGGCGATGTCTATGCCACAGGTACACATAGTTGCGTATTGTAGTGATCTGGGTTTCGGCGCTGCGCGTGGTGCAGAAATGCTGTCGCTGATGCTTGGATTTGGCATCGCGAGTCGACTTATCTCCGGCGCGATTTGCGATCGCATTGGTGGATTGCGTACGCTGCTACTGGGGTCCTTATTACAAGGTATCGCATTACTTTTGTTTCTGCCCTTTGATGGCTTGGTATCGCTGTATGTGATTTCCGCCATGTTCGGATTATTTCAAGGCGGGATAGTCCCTTCTTACGCCATCATCGTGCGCGAATACTTCCCCGCATCAGAAGCCGGAGCACGCGTCGGATCCGTGCTGACTGCTACCTTATTCGGTATGGCACTCGGTGGCTGGATGTCGGGCAAGGTATTCGACCTTACTGGCTCATATCAAGCAGCCTTCATTAATGGAACGCTGTGGAATTTACTCAATTTTAGTATTGCTGCTTTTCTGTTCTGGCGTACAGGTGGCTTTCGTTCACAGGCAAAGACTGTCTAAGCATAAAAAATAAAGCAAAATAAAGGAGACTGCTATGTCTATTCGCACCTGGGATGCTTACGCACTTCGCTATGCCAATGTCAAACGCCGTCGCATAGAAAATTTTATCGCGCATGATCTGCATGATGCCGCGACTGAGATGGATTATTTTGTTTGGTTTCTTCAATCCGGTAATGAA
>CANGFL010000074.1 GCA_947453015.1 Oxalobacteraceae bacterium
ACTCGATGCGCAAATACAAGCATGGCTAAATTCTGTGCGCACACAAGCGCGCGCTGGCATCACTGCACCGAGTAAAGCGGTCGATATTCGAGTGCTATTAAACGATATGCGCCTGATCAAAGACGAGCATGAAATAGCCATCATGCAGCGTGCTGCTGATATTAGCTCGCATGCTCACGCGCGCGCGATGCGAACGTCTAAAGTTGGTCTGCGCGAATATCATCTCGAAGCTGAATTACTGCATGAATTCCGCAGTCATGGTTCTCAATTCCCCGCTTACGGCTCTATCGTGGCAACCGGTGCGAATGCCTGCGTATTGCATTACCGTGCTGGCGATGCTGAATTACGTGACGGTGATTTAGTACTCATCGATGCAGGCTGCGAGTTAGATAGCTACGCATCTGATATCACTCGTACTTTTCCTGTAAACGGAAAATTTAGTGGCCCACAAAAAGCATTGTATGAACTTGTTTTAAATGCCCAAGCCGCAGCCATAGCAGTCACCGCACCCGGCAAACGTTTTACTGATGGACACGATGCCGCACTCAAGGTGCTGGCTCAAGGCATGTTAGACACGGGTCTACTGAATAAAAATAAAGTCGGCTCATTAGATGATGTGATCGCCAACGGTGACTACCGTCAGTTTTACATGCACAGAACCGGCCACTGGTTAGGCATGGATGTGCATGATGTAGGTGACTATCGCGATCATGTTCCTGAGGGTGAGCAAAAACCCTGGCGCACACTGATGCCCGGTATGGTACTAACGATAGAACCGGGCATCTATGTTCGTCCTGCAGAAGGCGTACCGAAAGAATTCTGGAACATAGGCATACGCATTGAAGATGACGCGTTAGTTACTGCATCGGGCTGTGACATATTGACGCACAAAGCGCCAAAAACCATTGCTGAAATCGAAGCAGTGATGCGCGCTTAATCGACCCATCGACCCATCGACCCATCGACTCATCGACTCATCAACTCGCATGCAAACACACGTCGACATAGCGATTGCCGGTGGCGGACCCGTGGGTCTGGCAATCGCGGGCATGCTGATTGCGCGCGGTATCGATGCAAAAAAAATTGCTCTGATCGATGCTAAATCGCTTTCAACAGCTGCCGAAGATCCACGTTCGGTCGCGCTGTCTTACGGAAGTCGACAATTACTCGAACAAATTCATGGCTGGCCAGCTACAGCCACACCTATACAAGAAATTCACATCTCACGTCGCGGCAGTTTTGGTCGCACATTAATCGAAGCAGCTGAATATAAACTCCCCGCACTGGGCTATGTTTGCCGCTACGGTGACGTTGTGCGCGCTTTGGCTGATAGCTTATCTAACGCTGAATTACATCAACTCAGACCATCTCGCATTGCCAGCATCAATGAAGATAGCGCACATGTGGCTATAGAGTTATCCGATGGCCAGGCCCTCACTGCAACGCTTGCAATACAGGCTGAGGGCGGTGTCTTTGGTGAGCAAGTACCGCGAGCAAAGCACCGCGATTATCAGCAATGCGCCATCGTCGCCAAAGTAGAAACCAGTTCGCCACTGCCTGATCGGGCGTTTGAACGATTCACCGAAGAAGGACCATTAGCATTACTACCGCAAGCAGGCGGCTATGCATTGGTCTGGTGTGTACGTCCCGAGCATAGTGAACAATTAATGGCGCTTGCCGATGAAGCATTTCTTCAGGCGCTACAACACGCCTTTGGGCAACGCGTGGGTCGCTTCATCAAGGTAGGATCACGATCAACCTACCCACTCGGTTTAAATGCTCAGGCACTCAATACAGCGCGAACACTTGCTATCGGTAATGCGGCGCAAACGTTGCATCCTGTTGCAGGGCAAGGCCTCAATTTAGGATTACGCGATGCTGTCGTATTGGCTGATTTATTAGCGAAAGAAATGTCGCCGGTGGCTTTCACGGCCTTCGAACATACGCGTCAAGCCGACCGCAGTACAACGATACGAATAACAGATTGGATGGCGCGCGTGTTTGCCAGTGCGCCTGATCAATCAATCACACAAACCATGCTCGGTATGTCGTTGGGATTAATTGATGTCACACCAACTGCGAAACGCTGGCTGGCTTCGCACATGATGTTTGGGTTGCGATAATTACTGGTCTGCGCTCTTACCCCACACGACATTCTTTAGAAGCCATAAGATCTGACTTATGGAAAACTAGAATTTTTCTTCCATATGTGGTGGTACGTTTGGAGAGTGCTTATCATCAAACGCATAGCCCAACATCAGCATTGCATCTTGAATATCTGTGCGGGGAAAATCCAGCCCCTCGAAAAATAGCGGTAAGTTCATCTGCTTGGCTAAAGCATACGAAAATAAATCGCCCATGTTTAGGCTAGCAGGGTTATGCCCCTTGCCGTAATTAGTACAGCCGTAGCGGCCATGCATCACCATCTGTATATTCAAAGGCTCGATGTGGATTTTGAATTTTTCTAGAAACTCATCTAATAGCTGGGTTCCAGCAGCTGATTTTTGACCAATAAAGATAATCGACAGCTCCATCAGGGTACCGGCACTCATATACAGAGCCTTAGATTTTTTTAGAGCTTGCCTGAATGCCTTAGCCGATGAACGGCCCTCAAAGATGCTCACTATCGGCGAAGAATCAACGACAGCCCCATCCAGAAAATTAACCATTTTCATTTTGGTAGGCCGAGCTCATCGTATTCGATGATGTCGTTCATAGGCCGATTATCTACAGTTGGAAGCTGGTGATAACGATCCAAAATTTCATCGATCTGATCACGCTTCAAACTATGCGATGAGGCCCTGGCTAATAAGCCCTCCTCAATCAAGACGATAGCCTCTTGAGTAAGGCTTCGGCGGTGACCATCCGCTTCGCGTTGAATGAGCGATTTGAGTCGCGCAGGGACTCCTTTCAGTTGCAGTATCGTTTCAGCTTCCATTTCCTATCTCCTTTTACGCTTAAATCCACGCTTGGAAATTCACATCACAATGACCAATAGTGCAAAATAACCACATTAAGCATTCATTATGCATGCTTAATGAATGCCTATCAAGCCTACCTTTATGGGGGCAAAGAACGGCTCAGCATGGAACGGACAGCCCCCTGTAATTAACCGCAGGACTGACCTGAATGCAGAATTAGCCACCGTTGCGGCTACGAAAAGCACGGCGGCAGCGCCTGATCAATCAATCACACAAACCATGCTCGGTATGTCGTTGGGATTAATTGATATCACACCGAGTGCAAAACGCTGGCTGGCTTCGCACATAATGTTTGGGTTGCGATAATCAGAGAAGGGAAAATAAAAAAGGGCGAAAAATCGCCCTTTTTTATTTACAAAGAAATTTGATTACTCCACAGCCTTAACCATGTCTTCAATCACCTTCTTCGCATCGCCAAACACCATCATGGTTTTATCCATGTAGAACAATTCGTTATCGAGGCCCGCATAACCTGAAGCCATCGAACGTTTGTTCACAATCACCATCTTGGCTTTGTAGGCTTCCAGAATCGGCATGCCAGCAATAGGAGAATTCGGATCTTTAGCCGCTGGATTGACCACATCGTTCGCACCCAATACGAGCACCACATCAGCCTGACCAAATTCACCGTTGATGTCTTCCATTTCAAAGACCTGATCGTAAGGCACTTCCGCCTCAGCCAACAAAACATTCATATGACCTGGCATACGACCTGCAACAGGATGAATCGCGAATTTGACGGTTACGCCGCGATGCGACAATTTTTCGCTCAGTTCCATCAACGCGTGCTGCGCACGTGCGACAGCCAAACCATAACCGGGAACGATAATGACCGTCTCGGCATTACTCATCACAAATGCAGCATCATCTGCCGAGCCTGATCGCACATTGCGCTGTTGTTGAGCACCGGCCACCACATCGCCGGCTTCACCACCAAAACCACCCAGAATCACGCTGATGAACGAGCGATTCATTGCGGCACACATGATGTACGACAAAATCGCACCCGATGAGCCGACTAACGATCCCGCAATAATCAGCATCGAGTTGTTGAGCGAAAAACCAATACCCGCAGCCGCCCAGCCCGAGTAGCTGTTCAGCATTGATACCACCACCGGCATATCTGCGCCGCCGATAGGGATAATAATCAACACACCCAGAATGAAAGCAATCACGGTCATCACGATGAACGGTGTCCATGCAGCTTCTACACCTGGATCAATAACGAACATCAGGCCGGCGCCGACCATCACGATAGCCATCACCAAATTAAACAAATGCTGTCCAGGGAAAACTACCGGCGCGCCTTGAAACAGACGGAATTTATATTTGCCAGCGAGTTTGCCAAATGCAATCACCGAACCCGAGAAGGTAATCGCACCAACGAAGGTACCGATAAACAGTTCAATACGATTACCAAACGGTATGGGCTCACCACGGGCGGCAATACTAAAAGCCCAAGGCTCAGACACAGCAGCAACAGCAATACACACTGCAGCCAAACCGATCAGCGAGTGCATAGCAGCGACCAGCTCAGGCATCTTGGTCATTTCAACGCGCTTAGCGAGTAAGGTACCAATGCCACCGCCGACGACAACACCCAACGCCAGCAAGCCATAACCGAGGTTGGTTCCAGTGGTCGCTTCCGATTTGAGCTTCACGATCAACGCAACGGTCGTCAATGCAGCGATCGCCATACCGGTCATACCAAAGGCATTACCGCGGCGCGCCGTCGCAGGATGAGAGAGACCTTTCAACGCCTGAATAAAACACACAGACGCCAACAGATACAACAAAGTAACCAAATTCATGCTCATGATTAAGCCTCTTCCTTCTTCTTGGCCTTAGGCTCTTTTTTCTTGAACATTTCCAGCATGCGCTGGGTGACCAAAAAACCACCGAAGACATTCACTGCGGCTAATGCGACCGCTAAGGTACCCATAAATTGGCCGACCGGACCTTCAGTCAAGGCAGCCGCTAACATGGCACCCACGATGATGATGGCGGATATCGCATTCGTCACAGCCATGAGTGGCGTGTGCAGTGCAGGGGTAACGGTCCAGACCACGTGATAGCCGACATAAATTGCCAGCACAAAAATGATCAGGTTGATGATGGTATGACTGACTTCCATGATGTCCTCTGGTTGTAGACAGTAGGCGCCCTCAGAACTACTGAAAAGGCATTATTTTTTAAGGCCAGTGATTCGATTTTTATCGTTTACAAACACAATCTTTGGCTGATACCCAGCTACCTCAGCATCGCTCATAGGCGCATAGGTACAAATAATGAGTAAGTCACCTAATTGCGCTAAGCGTGCCGCAGCACCATTGAGAGAAATCTCACCACTTCCGCGCTTTCCCACAATGGCATAGGTAGAAAAGCGCTCGCCGTTATTAATGTTGTACAGCTCGATTTTTTCAAACTCGCGGATATCTGCCGCTTCGAGTAAATCTTGATCAATCCCACAAGAACCTTCGTAATTCAGGTCACATTGCGTCACTGTCGCGCGATGTATTTTCGCGCGCAACATAATTCGCTGCATTAAATCTCCTAAGCCTTACGAACGACTTCACCACCCGAACACATCAGAGTCGCAGCAACGATTTCATCGCTGGTATCGATATGCAAAGCACCCTCTGCGTTGATGATGAGCTTGAGAAAATCCAACACATTGCGTGAATACAGTGCCGACGCATCCGCGCCGCACAACGCAGGAATATTGGGTTCACCAATAATGGTCACACCGTGTTTGACAACCGTCTTACCCAATTCAGAGAGTGGGCAATTGCCGCCTTGCTCAACCGCCATATCAATAATCACCGATCCTGGCTTCATTGATTTAACCGTCTCTTCACTAATCAATATCGGCGCCTTACGACCCGGTATCAACGCGGTGGTGATGATGATGTCTGCCTGCTTAGCACGTTCATGCACTAATGCAGCCTGACGTTTCATCCAAGCTTCCGGCATGGGGCGTGCATAACCACCGACGCCCTTCGCGATCTCTTGCTCTTCTTCCGTTTCGAAAGGCACATCAATAAATTTTGCGCCCAGCGATTCAACTTGCTCTTTCACTGGCGGGCGTACATCCGACGCCTCAATCACTGCACCCATACGTTTAGCCGTAGCGATCGCTTGCAAACCAGCGACACCCACACCCATGATCAGCACACGCGCCGCTTTCACGGTACCCGCAGCCGTCATCAACATAGGCATGAAGCGCTGATAAGCGTTCGCCGCCATCAGAACAGCCTTGTAACCGGCAATATTCGCTTGCGATGAAAGCACATCCAATGATTGAGCACGCGTGATACGAGGCGCAGCTTCGAGCGCAAACGCGCTTAGGCCAGCAGCGGCCATCGCCGCGTTGTTATCTGCATCAAAGGGATTGAGCATGCCGACTAGCACGCTGCCAGATTTCATAGCCTTGCGCTCGTCTGCGGAAGGCGCTCTAACCTTCAGCACCAAATCAGCACCTAAAGCTTGGTCTGCAGAGACGATCTGTGCGCCCGCTGTAGCAAACGCTTCATCCGTAATGCTAGCTGCCACGCCTGCGCCAGCTTGCACTACCACTTGATGCTTAGCAGCGACCAGCTTTTTAACTGTTTCGGGTGTCGCGGCGACTCGCGTCTCACCCGGCCGCGTCTCGGCGGGAATGCCGATTTTCATGGGGATCTCCCAAAAAGAAAGCCAGAAT
>CANGFL010000075.1 GCA_947453015.1 Oxalobacteraceae bacterium
GCGTGCACGTGCTGCGACTATCTCTTCAGATGAAATTAAATTAGCGGGATAGTCGCGTACCTCTTGCCACGACACTGAACGCAAATCCAAATCAAACGCAAGGCGATCACGCAGGCCTGGCAACAATACTTCTTCTTCGCTCACGCCTTCATCTAAAGCGATCACAGCAAAACGTGAATCACGTCGCTGATCGATACCATCGCGAACAATATGAATTTCACCGCTGTCCATCACTTGCGCTAGCTTGGCACAGGTTGCAGAGGGTAGACGTTCAGCCATGGCGAGAATGAGTGTGCCGCCATTCACATCCGCTAACACGCCTTGCTGCAAAATGGGACGACCGGCGGATAAGGTGGCAGATAAATCTAAACCACCCAATAAACGTTCATCGGTAATATTGACGGGCATGCGCTTCCACGCAGCATCGCCCATTAACGATTGCAGCAAACTCAACCAAGAATCACGCACCGGGCCTGCACCTGCACGTATGCGCGCACCGGCTAATCCACTAGGATCAATCGCCAACAAAGCCGCAGCCTGAACCGCCAGTGACCATGCACTAGGAGCTTCAGTATTGTGTTCTAGGGAGTCGCTGGAATCAGACATCACACGTTTAAACCTTGGGTGAGTCAGCGCTACTTTGGATTAGCCGCAAATACTTCATCGACAGCGCGCGCAACTCGCGTGCCGGAACCGGAATCATCTAGAGGATTACGACGCAAGCGATGGCGCAAAGCCGGCGCAGCCATACGTTTTAGATGATCGACTGTAACGACCGTATCACCTTCGTACGCTGCTAATGCACGCGCTGCGCGCATCAATGCGAGTTCGCCACGCAAACCATCGGTACCCAACGCCATACACAATTCAGCGGCACGTTCGAGCACCGCATCTGGCACTTGCACTTCATCGAGTCGCTTACGACCCGCTACGATGCGACGACGAATTTTTTCATCTTCTTTGCGCCATTGCTCAACAAAGGCTTCGGGGCCACGCTCAAACGTATCGCGTCGTTTAATGACTTCGATGCGTAATTTGATATCCGTAGGCGTCGTTACATCGACGGCCAAACCAAAACGATCGAGTAATTGCGGACGTAGTTCGCCTTCTTCTGGATTACCACTGCCTACTAATACAAAACGTGCCGGATGACGTATCGACAAACCTTCACGCTCGACCATGTTCTCGCCCGAAGCGGCGACATCAATCAGCAAATCTACTAAATGATCTTCAAGTAGATTGACTTCATCGATATATAAAAATCCGCGATTAGCGCGCGCTAGCAATCCGGGTTCAAAAGCTTTCACACCATCTGATAAAGCGCGCTCTAAATCCAGTGCACCAACGACACGATCTTCCGTCGCGCCTAGAGGTAAATCAACGACAGGCACGTCGCGCAAAATTGTTTTTGGATTGCCTTTAGTTTTAAGTGGCGCGCATTCTTTGCATGAAGGTGTGCCCGGCTCAGGATCACAGCCATAAGGGCAGCTCGCCATAGCGCGCATTTTTGGCAGCATGGCTGCGAGCGCACGTACCGCTGTTGATTTACCAGTACCGCGATCACCAAACACCAATACGCCACCGACACCGGGATCAACCGCGGCGACCAAAATCGCTTGCTTCATTTCTTCCTGCCCGACGATGGCAGAAAACGGAAAACTCAAACGCATGAAAATCTTCTCCGAAAAAACTCAGCTCGATGAAACAGACCAACGCCGCCTGAGATCAGCCAAATGCACCAAACCAGCAGCGGAAAGAAGTAACGCAGTCACAAACCAGGGCAAGGACATCAGGACAGTGCGAACAGCCAGCATCAGCGCCAAGCCGGCTAACAGCACCAAACGTAACTCGATGGGATCCAGCCCTTTGCCTGTGATGCGCCACCACATTTCCAGCGCCATCCATTCAAGCAGCGTGGCTGCTAACACCACATCGATCAGGCCGGTGCCCGCGAAGAATTTTTCCACCCCGTCCCCCATCACCCACTTCTGGGTCGAAAGCCTATCGAGCAGGTTATTTTTTTACTAATGACATCGCTGCTGACGGCCACAGTGCTTACTGTACACCTCGAAGTGTCAGGCTGACTAGACATTTTTACCCGGCTTTTTACCTCTGATGGCGGTCTTTGTGGTGCTTGTCTGCCCCAGCTCAGCCAGCACTCGCGCGAGCCTTGAATCCGCACAGCACCTTGTCTATTGGGCGGCGCCATGATGACGTCCACCCTAAGGTCTCTTCTCCGCGGAAATCACGATGACAGGAACACTGAATAAAGCACTTTTGATTGGCCATCTCGGACAGGATCCCGACATACGCACGATGAACAGCGGTGAGTTAGTCGCCCATTTATCGGTAGCCACCAGCGAATCATGGAAAAACAAATCCACCGGCGCAAGGCGTGATGCGACTGAATGGCATCGCGTCGTTTTGTATAAACGATTAGCTGAAATGGCAGCGCATCATTTAAAAAAAGGCGCGCTAATTTATCTGGAAGGCCATTTGCAAACCCGCAAATGGGTCGGTAAAGACAGCATAGAAAGACACACGACAGAAATCGTCGGCGATGAATTACGCGTATTGCATCGCGCCAGCGAAAACAAATTACAACTCACAGTGCACGATGATCCCCCAGTAGAAAATATTTTTCGACAAGAGATGAGCTCGCGACCGCCAGTGGCTGATACGCACACTAATGGAACTCCAGCCGCATGAAAGGCACACAGTGTTTCCACCTCTTACTGAGTGCCTCAGTCTCGGAGCTAAATCTACATGCGCGCCATCAACAATTCATCTGCTATTTCTACCTCGACCTCGAATAAAAAAGAGGCTTCATCAAATACGACACCGACATTTGTTTACCTGTATGACAAGGAGATTGATCCTAACTCTATTAAATTTTGTAAGCACGTAACGAAAATCAATCCCCTCCAAAACCACGCACTTAAATTCGATACAGCGAAAGGCACCATCAGCACCGTTGGCGAGCTGATAGGTAAGCACAAGGAAATATCTAACCACCTTTTATTGCACGTGCACGGCCACAGTGTTGGCATCAAAGGTCAACGTAGTCACCGTTTCGTTTCAGATCTGGTCACGAACACAGCGCGTGAAACCATTACTCGTGAGTGGCTAGAAAACCTTCTTCTACCCAACCCAGCCACACCACAAGCAAGTCTGGCCAAGGAAAAACCCTTTATTCATGTATTGAGTTGCGAGGCCAAGGCATTAGCCGATGAAATCAAACCTGACACTCCGCTGTGGCAGTCTGGCTGGTTTATTTTGTATTCCAGCTCAAAAACTACTTCACTCAATCATCTGGGTTATTCATTAGAAGTCGCGCTACGCTATTTAAAGCTTTGCGAAGTTAATCAAGTGCCAGCAGATCCTTTGACCTTGTTTTACCTAGCTGGCATAGCTCGCGGCGATTGCATGACCCTGCTCGGTGGCGATTTGCAGCACCCTCTAACGCTGCACGCTCCCAAATCGCTACGAGACTTAGCGCATGCACGCTCAATTAAATTAGCCGAAGGCAGCACACTAGACAAAGCGCGCATTCTTTTAGCTGGCATTGAACTCAGCCGAGAAGAACGCTCGCTACTACCTGGAACAAATGACGACTATTTAATTAGTCAGTTGCTGGCAACGCGCTTGGAACGCAAAGATAAAAACGCCATCAAAAAATTAGTTAAAAATAATTTTAAACTCTTAAATCAACCCCTGCTCGTGGGAACATTGCCTTTAGCTATCGGAGTTAACAGTAACTCTCTATCCATGATTGCATGGATGTTAAAGCACGGTGCCAACATCAATGCCACTGACGGTAATGGTAATTCCGTAGTGTTTGACGCAATCTCGCTGGAAGATACGTTCATGCTGAAATTTCTACTCGAGCATAAAGCTGATCCTGACTGCTCCAACTATGAAGGCACAACTCCGTTGTTTATTGCAATTGAAAACAACAAAACGGAAGCTGCTGAATTACTCGTACGATACGGTGCAGACATAACGACTACCGATGATGGCGATACACCACTAACACTAGCAGTAAGTAAAGGACAACTCAGCGTCGTAGCCTGCCTGTTACAACACGGGGCAGATCACCGAACCGGCTTATCTACACAATTGGTGCAACAAGCCCGAAAAGACGGACAAGAAGATATCGCACTAATCCTAGAGCAGGCATTGCATAAAGACCCCACCTTGAAAAATTAGTTTGAGCCGTCAGGATGCGACTGAATGGCAGCGCATCATTTAAAAAGGCGCATTAATTTATCTAGAAGGCTATTTGCAAACCCGCAAATGGGTAGACAAGGACAGCATAGAAAGATAACGACAGAAATCGTCGGGGATGAATTATGTGTATTGCACCACGCCAGTGAAAACAAATTACAGATAACTGTGCACGAAGATCCTCCCGTGGAAAATATTTCCCGAAAAGAAATTTTGTAACATCTACCGACGTTCGATAACCGGACAACTGGAACCAATATCGCACTAATGACACACAAAAGCTCCGCATCTCAGTAAAAATCTCTAGCTTGGAGCTAATTCATCATGCGTCCGGTCATCAATTCATCCATTACTTCTACGGATAACCCGAATCAAAACAAGGCTTCAACGGATACGACACCGGCATTTATTTATCTGTACGACAAGGGGGTTGATTACCGCTCCATTAAATTTTGCACGCGAATAGCAAAAATCAGTCGCCTCCAAAATCATGTGCTTGAATTCGATACAGTAAAAAATACCATCACCGCAGTTCACCATCACCTTAGAACCAACAGCAAGCAATCTAGTCATCTCATGCTGAATGTCCACGGAACTATCAAAAGTAGCAAAGGACAACGCAGCCATCGATTTGTTGCTGGCGCTGGCAAGGCACGTCTGCAATCTACGCGGGAGTGGCTGGAAAAACTGCTTTGCCCATCAGCAGAAACCATCAACCCAACAACAAAAGCACTCCCTTTCATTCACATCTTGAGCTGTAGCTCAAAATCATTGGCGGAAGAAATCAAACCCGGTACGCAACTCTGGAAATCGGGTTGGTTCATTTTGTATTCCAGCACAAAATTTACCTCAGTAAATCATTTCGGTTCGTCATTAGAAGTCATGGCGAGCTATTTGCAATTGTGCGAATCTAATGATGTGCAAGCAGATCCATTAACCTTGTTTTATCTGGCAGGCTTAGCACGTGGTGATTGCATGACTCTGCTCGGCGGCGATCTACAGCAGCCTTTAACGCTACATGCGCCCAAATCTCAGCGCGATCTAGAACGCACACAATCCATCAAATTATGTGAAGGCAGCACAGTTGATAAAGCACGACTACTTTTAGCGGGTATTGAGCTGAGCTCACAGGAAAGCTCTTTATTACCTGACCCTAACGATGATTATCTAATCGCTCAGCTGCTGGCTACGCGCATTGAGCGAGGCGATATGGTTGCCGTCAAAAAAATCGTTAAAGAACATCCGGCACTCCTCAATCGTCAGCAGGCAGTAGGTTCCCTGCCTTTACTCACCGTCATCAATAATAACGATCGCATGCAGATGAAATGGATGTTAAGTCAAGGCGCCGAAATCAACGCCACCGACAGTGCCGGCGATACCTTATTGGTCTATGCGCTGTGTCAATCGGACACCATCATGTTGGAATTTTTATTAAGCCTTGGAGCCAACCCCAATGGCTCTGCCCATCAATCTATGACCCCATTGATCAACGCGATAGTAGACGACCGAACCAAAGCTGCCGAATTATTAATTAAATACGGCGCTGATTTGACCTCGGAAATTGTAGGCGAAACTCCACTAACACTCGCTGTGAGTGAAGGGCAGCTCAGCGTAGTAAATTGCATACTTGAACGCAGTACCGATCCCAGCACGGGCTTATCTGTGCAGCTTTTGCAGCAAGCCCGAAATAACGGACAAGAAGATATCGCGCTGCTTTTAGAGCAGGCATTACAAAAACGGCCCGTCTGGGAAAATTAATTTAGCTCGGTAGGGGCCGCATAAATCAAACTCGCCACCACATCCATTACACTATCCGCACATAAATTCGTATAACAATAGCGGAGACCACGATGGAAGTTTTAATTACCGGCGGCGCAGGCTTTTTGGGTGTAAAGCTTGCAAATAAATTACTCGAACGCGGAACGCTCGCTGGACCAGACGGCAAACAACACACCCTGAGTCGCATCGTGCTGCTCGATCAAGTAGCTGCGCAAGGTTTTACCGATCCCCGCATCGTATCGATGACCGGTGATGTGGCCGATGCCGCCAGCGTTGCACACGCTCTCACCCCATCCATTCAAACCGTGTTTCATCTGGCGGCAGTGGTTAGCGGTGAAGCCGAAAGTGATTTTGATTTAGGCATGCGCATCAATCTGGATGCTACGCGTATCTTGCTGGAGCAAGCGCGCCGCAATGGCAACAAGCCGCGTTTTGTATTTACCAGTTCAGTGGCTGTATTCGGTGGCGATCTGCCCACCAAAGTACTAGACACTACACCCGCCACACCACAAGGTTCTTACGGCGCACAAAAAGCGATGTGCGAATTAATGGTGACGGACTATGCGCGTAAAGGATTTGTGGATGGCCGCTCCGTGCGTCTGCCTACGGTATCGGTACGACCTGGCAAAGCTAACAA
>CANGFL010000076.1 GCA_947453015.1 Oxalobacteraceae bacterium
GCAGCCGCAGGTATCTCTGCGATTGGTGGCGCACTGTTTACGCTGCAAGTCGGTTTCATGTCGCCTTCCTTGGTCGGTATCGTTCCTTCGATTGAAATGGTGATCTACGCTGCAGTCGGTGGTCGCATGTCACTACTGGGTGCCGTATATGGAACATTGGCTGTTAACTACGGTAAGACCTACTTTTCTGAGACATTGCCCGAACTCTGGTTGTTCTTGATGGGCGGCTTGTTCATTGGTGTGGTGCTGTACTTCCCGAACGGTATTGCTGGTTTGTGGGTGTCACATGGCAAAGCATGGGTCAACAAACTGTTAGGTAAAACTGAGCCACCTGCACCAATTATTCCGGCTGTAACCACATCAGCTTCGAGCACGAAAATTTCAATGACTGGACTGGAGGTCAGCAAATGAGTACCGCACCTATTGGTGGTTTAAGCCACAGCAACCGTCCGGTATTAGCGATTGAAGGATTGACGGTCTCATTCGATGGATTCAAAGCAGTGGATGATTTGAATCTCTACATTGATAGAAACGAAGTGCACGTAGTGATTGGCCCAAATGGCGCCGGTAAGACCACGCTGCTCGATCTAATTTGTGGCAAAACGAAAGCGACTTCCGGCAGCATTCAATTTAAAGACATTGAACTGACAAAAATGTCAGAGCACCAAATTGTGCACTCCGGTGTTGGCCGTAAGTTTCAGACGCCGTCTATCTATGAAGCCTTAACTGTTTTTGAAAATCTTGAGATGTCTTTCCCGCGTGGTCGCGGTGTATTTGGCGCGTTGACATTTAAGCGTACTCAAGATGTGATCGACCGCGTGCAGCAAGTGGCTAAAGATATTTTCCTTACCGATTATCTCGACATGACTGCTGACTTGTTATCACATGGTCAAAAGCAGTGGCTGGAAATCGGCATGTTGTTGATGCAAGAGCCTGAATTACTTATGTTGGATGAGCCTGTTGCGGGTATGAGCGTCTCAGAGCGTGAAAAAACAGCTGAGCTGCTGGCGCGCATTAGCAAAGGCCGGTCTGTGGTGGTAATTGAGCATGACATGGAATTCGTTAAGTCCATCGCACACAAAGTGACTGTACTGCATCAGGGTAAGTTGCTGGCTGCAGGCAGCATGGACGCCGTTCAAAATGATCCCAAAGTCATTGAAGTGTACTTAGGCCATTAATCAAATTTTCGGAGGCAATTATGTTTAACGTATCTCATCTCGCATCCGGATATGGTCAGAGTCAAGTCATTCATGATCTGAACTTCACTGTCGAGAAAAAAGAAATCGTTGCGATCATGGGTCGTAATGGCATGGGGAAAACCACGTTGTTTAAAACACTGATGGGAATCCTGCCTACGCGTGGCGGTAGCGTCACCATCGAAGGTACGGAAGTGTCGGCGATGGAGAGCCACGAGCGCGTTGAAAACGGCATCGCGTATGTGCCACAAGGCCGGATGATTTTTCCCAGTATGTCCGTACTTGAAAACATACAAACAGGTTTGCCTGCTTCAGCAGGTGGCAAAGTGCCTGATGAGTTGTACGCCTTATTTCCTGTTTTGTATGACATGCGTTCGCGTCGTGGCGGTAATCTTTCCGGTGGTCAGCAACAACAATTAGCCATTGCGCGTGCACTGGCTACTAATCCGAAAGTGTTGTTGCTGGATGAGCCGACGGAAGGTATTCAGCCATCCATCATTAAAGACATCGCAAAATCATTGAAAGAAATTCGCAAGATTCGCGATCTAACAATTATCGTTTCTGAACAAGTTCTATCGTTCACATTAGATATTGCTGATCGTTTCTTTGTGATCGATAAAGGTAGTTTTGCTTATGAAGATACGCGTGCGAATGTGAATGCAGAAACCATTAGCCGCTACTTGTCTGTCTAAGTTTTTCGTAATGACTCTTCACCCACATTTTTATATTCAATCCAACAAAGGGACACATCATGGCTGATACATTAATCAAGGTTGATCTCAGCAAGCAGGCAACCACCAATGAGATGGTGCATAACCGCTGGCATCCGGACATTCCTATGGCATGCTGGGTCAAGCCAGGCGATGAATTTATTCTTGAAACGTATGACTGGACTGGCGGCTTCATTAAAAATAATGATAGCGCTGATGACGTACGCGATATCGACCTCTCAACTGTTCACTACCTCTCAGGCCCAGTAGGTGTCAAAGGTGCTGAACCCGGTGATTTACTGGTAGTTGATTTGCTTGATATCGGTGCTAAGCAAGACAGTATGTGGGGTTTTAACGGTTTCTTCAGTAAGAAAAATGGTGGCGGATTCTTGACCGAGCATTTCCCACTCGCGCAGAAATCTATCTGGGACATTCATGGCATGTTCACCAAGTCACGCCACGTGCCTGGTGTTGAATATGCAGGTTTGATTCACCCCGGTTTGATCGGTTGCTTGCCTGATAAAAAAATGCTCGACGCATGGAATGAGCGTGAAGTTGATTTCATCGCGACTCAACCAGATCGCGTACCACCGCTGGCTAATCCTCCGTTTGCAGCCACTGCGCACTTGGGTAAATTAACAGGTGATGCAAAAGCTAAAGTTGCTGCTGAAGGTGCGCGTACCGTTCCACCACGCGAGCACGGCGGTAACTGTGACATTAAAGATTTATCACGCGGATCGAAAATCTTTTTCCCTGTGTATGTTGAAGGTGCAGGTTTGTCAGTTGGCGATTTGCACTTTAGTCAGGGCGATGGCGAAATTACTTTCTGTGGCGCGATCGAGATGGCAGGTTGGGTACATATGCGCGTGACGCTGATCAAAGGTGGCATGGCGAAATACGGTATCAAAAATCCTATCTTCAAGCCTAGCAAAATTACGCCTAACTACAATGACTACCTGATCTTTGAAGGTATCTCCGTGGATGAGCAGGGCAAACAGCATTACCTGGATGTGCATGTAGCTTATCGTCAGGCGTGTTTGAATGCGATTGAATATCTGAAGAAATTTGGTTATTCCGGTGCACAGGCGTATTCGATTTTAGGTACGGCACCGGTTCAAGGTCACATCAGTGGTGTCGTGGATATTCCGAATGCTTGCGCGACGTTGTGGTTGCCGACACAGATTTTCGACTTTGATATCAATCCAAGTGCGGCCGGTCCTATCAAACACATTGATGGTTCTATCCAGATGCCTTTGTCACAAGATCTGTAAGCCTTCGAGGTTAATTATGCCTACCTATGATTATGAATGTCCCCATTGCGGTAGTTTCGAAGCCATACGCGGTATTTCGGCTAGAAACGAGCCGGCTGCATGCCCTGACTGTGAAACCGAATCACCACGTGTGATTGTGGCGGGTGCGGGTCTGGCCTATCTGGACGGAGCCACGCGCATGGCGCTTGATACGAATGAACGTGCTCGCCACGAACCTAAAAGTTCACGTAATTACGTGAGCCAACGGCATCCTGCAGGATGTGGCTGCTGTTCTCCAGGTAAAAAATCATCGACAGTCACTGCCAAAAACGGTGACAAGATGTTCCCATCAAAGCGCCCGTGGATGATTAGTCATTGATAGGCAGTGACTTGGAATAGTTGTAGACCTTGTAGCTGACAAAGTAGTCAGCCTCACACAAAACCCCGCTCAAAACATTGAGCGGGGTTTTGCATTTATGCTACCGGTGTTTTATTCCAAGCAAGCGCTGTGCTTTTTTCAATCATCCTCTGGATTTCTCAATCATGACTAGTCGTTTTCTTTTTGCCTTACTTGCTATGTGGGCAGGCAATGTATTTGCAGGTGGTTGGGTTTTGGTTCGCTATGCCGAGACCGAGCCAGCGATTCATTACTTTGAAAGTGTTCAAATGAGAAAAATGGGTGATACCGCTTTTGTTTGGGACCTACATGATCTCAAAACACCAGCCGTCACAGCAGATGGATTTAGCTATAACTCCGTTGGGTATGCAGTTGAGTACCAATGCCGTGCACGAAAACGCAGAACACTTGCGATTAAATGGTTTGAAAAAAACTTAGGTGAAGGCGCAGTTAAAAGTCAGGAAGGAGTTGTGAGTGATTGGATGATCGCCACACCTGAAACGCTGGAGGGGCAGTTATTCAATCATGTGTGTGAGTAGAAGCATGATGCTCAAGCAGGACGAATAACAATAAAACCAATACACCTAATTTAGAATTTACAAATACTCAGAAACGCACGATCGGTCAGATTCTTATAAAATCAATGCCAGCTTCGTGGTTTTATGCTGCAACGCGCCAAAAAATAATCGAAATAACAAGAAAGAGACAAGATCATGCGCAGTTATATAGAGTTCATTGTTCGCTTTCGCTGGGCCGTTTTGCTCGCGATATTGGTGTCTACCGTTTTTCTTTATTTTAAGGGTCAGTCGCTGACAGTCATTATTGATCCGAACAATATTGTTCCGCGCTCCCATCCTTTTGTAGCCACCACACTTAAAGTGGAAGAAGTTTTTGGTTCGCGCTACGTCGGTGTCATTGGCATCACTCCGAAAGAGGGTGATGTATTCAATCCCAAGGTACTAGAAAAAGTGCAGCGCATTACGGCCAAGTTGAGAGAAACGCCGCGCGTGGTGAAGGCGAATCTTTTGTCAGTATCGGCGCGCCGTGCCAAAGATATTCGGGGTACCGAGGAGGGCATGGAAGTCAAACAAATGATGACGGATGTGCCGACCACACCTGAGCAGATGGCCGCATTAAAAGATGCGTTGGAACGAAACACGGCCTATATGAACTCCGTCGTTTCTAAAGATTTTAAAACCATCACTGTATTAGCTGAAGTTCGCGATGCCACACCTGCAGAGATCAAGCAAGGAAAAGGCGGCTTCACGTTTGTAAATAATAAAATTCTCGAAATCGTTGATGCGGAACGCGATGATTCAGTCGATATTGTGGTGACGGGTTATCCCGCATTTTTATCGCTGATGGAGCAGTTCTCAGGCCGCACAGGGCTGTTGCTGCTGATCGCTATTGGCATTATCGGCGTAATTCATTACGAAGCATTCCGTACGATGCAGGGTTTAATTCTGCCCCTAGTTACGCCCATCATTGCGGTGATTTGGGGTAAAGGCTTTATGGGCTTGGCGAGCGTGCCATTGGATATTTTTAATATGTCCACCCCGATTCTCATACTCGCCGTAGGTGCGGGTCATGCGGTGCAGATGCTCAAGCGGTATTACGAGGAATACAACGTACTACGACTCGATGCGAGTCTGACACCCAAAGAAGCTAATCGTCGTGCAGTGATTGAATCGATTGTGAAGATTGGGCCAGTGATGTTGATTGCTGGTTTAGTAGCGACGGCAGGTTTCCTCTCGCTGATGATTTTCGACATTGTGTCGATTCGCGTCTTCGGTATTTTCTCAGGTATCGGTATTTTGTCGGTGCTGATTATTGAAATGACCTTCATTCCTGCGTTGCGTGCGATTCTTCCAGCGCCAGGCGAAAAAGAAGCACGTATGGAACGTGAAGAGCGCATCTGGGATCGCATCACCGGTTTCTATGCCAATTTGATTTTGGGACCACACCGCGATCGTATTTTTATGGTGGCGGGTTTGGTTGTTGTGATCGCTTTGGCGGGTATGTCGCAGCTGAAGGTCGAGAGTGCGCTTAAAAAATATTTTGACCCCGATTTGCCTTTGTTAGTCGCCGATAGAAAGCTGAATGAGCGCATGGCGGGCACGAATAATATTTATTTGTTGATTGAGGGTGACAAAGTCGATGCAATTAAAGATCCAGCGGTGTTGCGTGCGATGGATGAGTTGCAAACCTTTGTCTCTCAGCAGCCGAATATTGGTAAGGTCATATCGATTGCTGAATTTATCAAGCGCATGAATCAATCCATGAATGCGGATAAACCAGAATTTTTCAGTATTCCTGAAAAACAAAACACGATTGCTGAATATTTGCTTTTGTACACGATGTCAGGTGAACCGGGCGATTTCGATCCTTACGTTGATTACGACTACCGCATGGCTAACATGGTGATTTTCACTCATAGCGATAGCACGGTTGATATGAAAGATCTGTGGGAAAAAGTTCAGAAATTTAGTGCTGAAAAATTCCCTAAAAATATCAAAGTCAACATTGGTGGCAGCGTGGCGCAAAGTGCTGCCATTACCGATGTGATTGTGAAAGATAAAATTCTTAACGTGATTCAAATTGCCAGTGTGGTCTTTATTGCTGCGGCATTGGTTTTCCGTTCGGCATGGGCTGGCGTTCTCGTTGTGACTCCTTTATTACTGTCAGTGCTAGTTAATATGGGCATGATTGGATTGCTGGGTTTACGTTTGAATGTACCTGTTGCGTTGACTTCGGCATTAGCGATTGGTATCGGTGCGGACTATGCGATCTACATGCTGTTCCGGTTGCGAGAAGAAATGGCCAAAGGTACTGCAGAAGATGAGGCTTTCCGCAAAGTCTTACGAACAGCAGGTAAAGCGTGTTTGTTTGTGGCCTCCGCTGTTGCTGGCGGCTATGCGGTACAGGCAGGATCGCGTGGCTATTATCCACACACATGGAATGCTTTATTAATTGGTACAGCAATGGTGGTGAGTGTGACTGCAGCATTGACGGTGATGCCTGCACTCGTACACAAATATCGTCCCAAATTTATCTTTAAAGGAGAGTGATGTGAGCTAC
>CANGFL010000077.1 GCA_947453015.1 Oxalobacteraceae bacterium
ATTCAGATGACTTTTGCTTCGTTCTTCAACTTCGCAACCAGTGTTGCGACATCCGGCACCATGGTGCCCGCTGAACGTTTAGCCGGCTCGGAGACTTTGAGCGTTTTTAAGCGCGGTGTGACATCCACACCCAAAGCATCGGGTTGAATCACATCGAGGGTTTTTTTCTTCGCCTTCATAATGTTTGGCAGAGTCACATAACGTGGCTCATTCAAACGCAAATCAGTCGTAACGATGGCAGGTAACGTTAGTGAAATCGTTTCAAGACCACCATCCACTTCGCGAGTAACAGTCGCTTTATCACCATCGACAGTTAGTTTGGAAGCAAACGTCGCCTGCGGCCAACCAAGAAGCGCTGCCAGCATTTGACCGGTTTGATTGCAATCATCGTCAATCGCCTGCTTACCTAAAATGATGAGTTGCGGTTGCTCTTTTTCAGCGACGGCTTTCAACAATTTTGCCACCGCCAAAGGCTGCAGATCCGCATCGGTTTCGACCAAGATAGCGCGATCAGCACCAATCGCCATTGCCGTTCGCAACGTCTCCTGACATTGCGTAACACCACACGACACAGCAATCACTTCCGTCGCTTTGCCGCCTTCTTTTAGACGCATCGCTTCTTCAACAGCGATTTCATCGAAGGGGTTCATCGACATCTTGACGTTGGCGATATCCACACCACTGCTATCGGATTTAACGCGCACCTTCACGTTGTAATCGACCACGCGTTTGACGGGTACCAGTACCTTCATAACTATCCTTGGGAAGAATTGAATTGCCTGACCAGCCCAGCGAAACCTGGAGCCGCCAGATTGACGTTAACGTAAACCACGATTATAGGGAATAACGCAACTCTGCGCAAAAATCACGCACGGTCGTTCGTTTATTTTCTACGTAGGAAAAAGGTAAATTCAGCGTCCTGTTCTTCGTGCGATAACAACTCATTACCCGTTTGGCGGGCAAACGCGTTGAAATCCCTGACTGAACCCGGGTCGGTAGCCATCACTCTCAAAATTTCGCCGGTTTGCATGTCGTTCAGCGCTTTTTTTGCTTTCAGTATTGGCAACGGGCATTTCATGCCACGCGCATCGACATCTTTCTGAAATTCCATTCCTTACCCTCTGCAAAACTACTTAGCAAAATTTTAAGCTGCGAAGACACTGTGCGCATCATTCATTTGATACAAACGAAAAGAAAGTATTTTCAGTCGTTCGACGGCGCTTCTTGACCCCAATCGATGAATTCAGGCTCTAGTCCCCGAGCTCGCATCCAATCTGCCATGGCATAACCGGTTCCGGCGCGCCAGGGTTTGAGTTTTTCGGGCGAAATCAACCGATACTCCACCAGCTCTGGTGAAAGACGAATCTCACCCTCAGCCTGCACGTGGTACGCGATGATCAACTCATTTTTGCGCAGAAATTCATACACACCGATCAGCTCAATTTTGCTCGCTTGCAGACTGGTTTCTTCCTGCAACTCGCGCGCGATGCCTTGCTCGGGTGTTTCACCGCGCTCCATAAAGCCGGTAATCAACGCAAAATTCTTTGGACCCCAGGCCGCATTACGCGCTAACAAAATTTTATTCTCGACTTCAACTAACGCCGCCAGTACAGGTACAGGGTTATCCCAGTGAGTCCAGTGACCAACCGGACAGGCTAATCGCGCTTTTTCTCCGTCCGCGCCTGATTCGCTGTCATGACGCATCACCAATTCACTGGCACACACAGGGCAATAACGATAGTCCATGAATTGTTTTTTATAGTTTTTGTTGTAAAAATTCAGCGCTTAATTAAGAGCTTAATTAAGAGCCTAATTAAGCACTAAGACACTTAGATACTTAGTTGCTGACTCGTTCACTCACCCATTGGCTAACGCCAGCCAGCGCTTTAGGTAATCCTGACGGATCCGTACCACCCGCTTGCGCCATATCAGGACGACCACCACCTTTACCACCTACTTGTTGAGCGACGAAATTAACTAAGTCACCGGCTTTCACTTTAGACGTTGAGTCAGCAGTCACGCCCGCAATCAAACTCACCTTGCCATCACTCACTGATGCCAGCACGATAGCAGCAGTTTTTAATTTATCTTTCATCTTGTCCATCACGGCGCGCAAGGTGTTCGCATCGGCGTTTTCTAATGTCACTGCAAGCACTTTAATGCCATGAATATCCACTGCTTGTGCCAACAAATCATCACCCTGCCCAGAAGCCATCTTGGCTTTGAGCGCAGCTAATTCTTTTTCGAGCGACTTCACTTGATCTTGTACCTGCGCGATACGTTGCGTGATTTCTTCGGGTTGCACCTTGAGTGCATTCGCAGCTTCATTTACGCGAGCAGCCAGCGATTGAACTAAAGTTAACGCATGCTCACCGGTCACGGCTTCTACGCGCCGAATGCCAGCGGCAACGCCACCTTCAGAAACGATTTTGAATAAACCAATATCGCCGGTACGCGTGACATGCGTACCGCCACATAATTCGGTTGAACTACCAATGCCGAGTACGCGCACTTGATCACCGTATTTTTCGCCAAATAAAGCCATCGCACCAGCTTTAATCGCATCGTCATACGCCATTAATTCAGCATTGGTAGCGTCGTTGTGCAGAATTTCGTGATTCACCAAAGCTTCAACACGACGAATTTCATCAGCGCTCAGGGGCGCGTTATGACTAAAATCAAAACGCGTTTTATCGGCATCAACCAATGAGCCTTTTTGCATCACGTGGCCACCGAGCACCATACGCAAGGCCTTGTGCATCAAGTGAGTCGCCGAATGATTGCGCATCGTGGATGCACGCACGTTAATATTAACTGTCGCTTTTATTGCATCATCTACTGCGAGCTTGCCAGTTGCTAATTTACCGTGATGACCAAATACATCCGGTTGTACTTTTTGTGTATCACTAACTGCAAAAGAGGCGGCGCTCGATTCAATCAAACCCACATCACCCGCTTGCCCGCCTGACTCCGCATAAAACGGTGAACGATCTAAGACGATCGTCGCTTCTTGACCGGCGGTGATCTCTTTTACCGACACACCATCGACATACAGCGCGAGTATCTTGGCTGTATCAGTCAGATTGTCGTATCCAGTGAACTGCGTTTTCGGACCTGAATAGTCAATCGCTGCGGCCATCTCAAATTTACCCGCTGCGCGCGCGGTAGATTTTTGCTTTTCCATCGCTTCATGAAAACCCGATTCATCCAGCGCGACGTCACGCTCGCGGCAAATATCGGCGGTCAAATCTAATGGAAAACCATAGGTATCGTACAAAGTGAACGCTGTTTTTCCATCGAGCTGTCCCGGATTTTTCGCCAGCGCTGCCTCGAGGATTTTCATACCGTTTTCTAAGGTCTCACCAAAACGCTCTTCTTCTTGCTTGAGCACTTTCGCTACGCGCTCAGCCGCTTCGGCCAGCTCAGGATATGCCACACCCATTTCACTGACTAAATCAGGAATCAATTTATAAAAGAAGGGTTTTTTCTGACCCAACTTATTGCCATGTCGCAGGGCGCGTCGAATAATTCTGCGCAATACATAGGCGCGACCCTCGCTGCCAGGCACCACACCATCCACCACTAAAAAAGCGCAGGCACGAATATGATCGGCAATCACGCGCAATGAATTGTTGGTTAAATCTTTAGCGCCTGTTTCGCGCGCCGCGGCTTTAATCAGCCGCTGAAACTGATCAATCTCGTAATTACTATGCACATGCTGAAGTATGGCTGCTAAACGCTCCAGACCCATGCCGGTATCAACGCAAGGCGCAGGTAGTGGAGTCAGCGTCGCTTCACCCGTTGCAGGATCAATTTGACGATCAAACTGCATGAACACGTTGTTCCAAATTTCAATGTAGCGATCACCATCTTCTTCTGCGCTGCCCGGTGGTCCACCCCAAATATCTGGGCCGTGATCATAGAAAATTTCTGAACACGGACCACACGGTCCGGTATCGGCCATCTGCCAAAAATTATCGGATGCATACGGCGCACCCTTGTTGTCACCAATACGAATAACACGCTCAGGCGGTAGACCAATGTCTTTCACCCAAATGTCATAGGCTTCATCGTCGGTGTGATACACCGTAGCCCAGAGTTTTTCTGCGGGCAAGCCGTAAACTTTGGTTAAAAGTTCAAATGACCAAATCAGTGAATCGCGTTTGAAGTAATCTCCAAACGACCAATTACCCAGCATCTCAAAAAATGTATGGTGGCGCGCGGTGTAACCTACATTCTCCAGATCGTTATGTTTACCGCCCGCACGCAAACAGCGCTGGACCGATGCGGCTCGCACGTAATCGCGTTTGTCGGTGCCAAGAAAAACATCCTTGAACTGCACCATGCCTGAATTGGTGAACAATAAAGTCGGATCATTACCTGGCACGAGACTAGAGGACCTAACGACGCTGTGTGCTTTAGAGGCGTAGAAGGAGAGAAATTTTTCGCGAATGTCGGACGTGTTCATGGGGACTTGGTGGCGCAATTTTTAGCCTGCGAATAGAAGGATTGCAGGACTCTAGGAAAGGCAACGATTATACGTGAAGCCCACTCTGCAGACTCAGCCAGCAGCTTCCTGCATCAGACTACATTGCCGAAAAATTAATGAATTTCAATCAGTTGTGAAAAGAATCTATGTGAAATGCATCTCAGTGAATATATCGTTGATCGAAAAAATCCGGGGCTATCAGGTCTAGCCGGTCGGTGCAAAGGGCGTCGACTCCCGCATCGAACAAAGCACGCGCCTGAACAGGATCATTCACGGTGTAGCAGAGTAGCTTAATGCCTTCAGCCTTCAGCGCTTTAACAGTTGAGGAAGCCAGGCTCTTTGCGTTGGCATGAATCGTATCGGAGTCCAGCATCGCCAAGGTTTGCTGCCAGTCATGCGGCACAGCATCGACTAACCACGCACGCGGTATAGATGGAGCCATTTGTTTGACAACCTTTAGCGCATCCAGCGAAAAAGAGGACAACAACACACTGCTCGGTGGAAGAACGGCACAAAATTGTGCAATCAACTCTGCGGTACGCGTGTCATGACCCGGTACAGGTTTGATTTCAACGTTCATAAAAATACCTGAGCTAATGCAATAGCTGGCAGCGTCAGCAAATAAGGGGATGCGCTCGCCTGCATAGCCGGCTGAAAACCACGAACCCGCATCCATCGCCAGCAATTCGCTCGCAGTAAGGTCGCTGATACTGCCTGCTCCAGCCACCGTTCGGCCCAAATAGTCATCGTGCATCAGGATCAGCCCCTCATCGCGAGTGGCCATGACATCAAACTCCACACCACGAAACCCCATTTCATAGCCTTTGCGCAAGGCGGCCATGGTATTTTCGGGCGCTAAGACGCCTCCCCCACGGTGCGCCAGTACTCTTGGATAGGTCCACATCACACGTACTCCTGAGCTTACTCATGCGCCGATTGTAGGCTACGGTAAAATCGCACCTTGATTTCTTCGATCCGGCTTCCACATCCATGGGCAATGACAGCAACAACGGCGCACTTAATGCGCCGTCCAATTTTTTGCGCGGCATTATCGATGCCGATACTGCAAGCGATAAATACGCCAATCGGACCGATGCACAAGGCAAGCCATTGCCTAATGTTATTACCCGTTTCCCGCCCGAGCCGAATGGCTATCTTCACATCGGCCATGCAAAATCCATTTGCCTCAATTTTGGATTAGCGCGTGATTACCAAGGTCGTTGTCATCTGCGGTTTGACGATACCAATCCAGCCAAGGAAGATCAGGAATACGTCGATACCATCATCGACACGGTGGAATGGTTAGGTTTTAACTGGCAACACGCTGGCGACCATCACCAATATTTTGCCAGTGATTATTTCGATCAGCTTTACGCCATGGCTGAATGGTTAGTGACGGCTAATCACGCCTACGTGGATAGTCAAAGTGCGGAAGAGATGGCGGCGAATCGTGGCAATTTTAGTGAGCCAGGAAAAAATTCGCGCTTTCGCGATCGCCCAGCTGCGGAGTCGCTCGATTTACTGCGTCGCATGAAAGCTGGCGAGTTCAAGGATGGTGAACATATTTTGCGCGCGAAAATTGATATGGCTTCGCCCAATATGAATATGCGCGATCCGGCCATTTACCGAATTCGACACGCTCATCACCACCGCACGGGTGACACGTGGTGTATCTATCCTATGTACGATTATGCGCACCCGATATCGGATGCGATAGAAAATATTACTCACTCAATTTGCACGCTAGAGTTTCAAGACCACCGTCCTTTTTATGATTGGATACTTGAACGCTTAGCTGAAGGCGGTTTCTTTAAAAAGCCACTTCCACATCAATATGAATTTGCACGACTGAATCTAACCTACGCCATCACCAGTAAGCGCAAGCTGCTGCAACTGGTCGAAGAAAAAATTGTTGATGGTTGGGATGATCCGCGTATGCCAACGATCGTGGGTATACGACGCCGCGGTTACACACCCGAATCGATTCAG
>CANGFL010000078.1 GCA_947453015.1 Oxalobacteraceae bacterium
ACTTCTTTGTCCACATTTTTTTCGCGCGCCAGCGCATCGACCAGCATCAAAATTTCGCGACTCATTTACGACTCCTGAAATCCACTTTCGGCACCAACCGTGCCTTGTCCACTTCTGCCAGCGAAAACTCCAACATCGCAGGCCCTTCATTTCCTTCGAATTCAAGCCTGAGAGTTTCTCCATCAGGTTCATGCAGCAAACCCTGAAAGGATTTGCGATTTGCCGCACTCGGCATAGGCATTCTCAATTTGACTGTAGCTTCGTGCCCGACAAATCGAACGTAATCAGCCAATTTCTTCAGTGGCCGATCTAGCCCAGGCGAAGACACTTCCAAGCGCTCATAGTTCGCGTTTTCTACGGTGAGTACATGCAGCAACTGATGAGTGACTTTTTCACAATCCTCAACGGTGACTGCGCGCTCTTCTTCAACGGGCACATCGATGTACACCCTCAGCAAGCCACGCGCGGCCTGCTCGAAATCCACTAGCTCGTAGCCCAAGCCAGTAACCGTCTTTTCAATTAATGCTGATAAAACCAAACCGCGCTCCTGCTGAGCTTCACCACCCAAAAATTGAATCACAAACTTTTCGGGAAAAAAAAAATGGGCATCTGCCCATCTTTCTTGCTCTGCACTCTATCAACGTGTTATCAGCTATGAAAGCTGAACTGCACGCAGAGTCACAAAGACTTTGTTAAGTCCCTGATTATAGGCGATAAGCGGCTACGCTGCAATGCAAATGCCACTCATAAAATTATTAAAAAGGGAATATTAGCCGCGTGAACGACGACGCCCGGCTGTTCCAGTGCCAAAGCGATCGCTGGCCCACTGTCCCGTTCCACCATTTGAGCGGCGCTGACCGTCCTGAGGTCTGCCCTGACGGGTGCCATTACCCGTTGTCGGAAATCCAAGCGCTGTTTGCAAGGGATCCGGTTGACGCGGCTTGTTAGCAGGACGCTTGCCATTTTGAACATTATTCCCATTGCGCTGGGCTGATCCATGAACTGGCTTAGCACCACCATAATTCCCATGCGGCTTGGCCGGGCCTTGACGGCTGGGCGATTTTTCAAGACCACTAGCCGTCATTAATTGCCTGACAGTGTGCTCATCCATTTCTTCCCAGCGTCCGCGGCGAAGTGCGGAAGGCAATGTCAGCGTGCCATAGCGAGTACGTATCAAACGCGACACCGTCAAGCCAACGGCTTCAAACATGCGGCGCACCTCACGGTTGCGGCCTTCAGAAATAGTCACTCGATACCAACGATTAGCGCCCTCACCACCGCCATCAGCAATTTTATTGAACTGCGCCGGACCATCATCAAGCTCCACACCTGAGAGTAATTTCTGACGCATACCTTCTTCAAGCTCACCTAATGTGCGAACTGCATATTCACGCTCAATGCCGTAGCGTGGATGCATCAATCGATTAGCGAGATCACCCGACGTCGTAAACAACAATAACCCTTCGGTGTTGAAATCCAATCGACCCACCGCCAACCATTTACTCGCCTTGATATTAGGGAGACGATCAAATACCGTCGCACGACCTTCGGGATCACTGGTACTAACAATTTCTCCCGCTTGCTTGTGATAAATCAGAACACGCGGCGGCTTTGTACTTACTTTGCGCTGAACAGGTTTGCCATTAATACGCACGAGATCGGTAGGCAGAATTCGCTGACCGATATGTGCAGGCTCTCCATTCACGGAGACTCGCCCCGCGATAATCAGCTCTTCCATATCGCGACGTGAACCCATGCCAGCTTCGGCCAACACTTTGTGCAATTTTGGCGCGTCATCATCCGCCGTTAAATCCCGTCGCACAGGTTTTTGATTGCGCGACGACGAACGTGGCCCGGCTGCTTCACTCGCGACCGGCGTATCGTAGGCATCGGAGGTAACAAAACTAAATATCGCATCTGCATCCACTGGCGCAGGACGTGCATGAGGCTTGCGTGGACCCTGACGATCAGCGGGCCCAGAGCGTGGACCTTGTCTATTTTTTTGCGGATGCCTTTGCGGATCCTTGTTATCTTTAAATTTTTGCTCCCGACCTTCTCGCGCACCACCCGCTTGCTTAGGCGTATCGCCAGTACCATCGGTAGAACGATCGCCACCTCTGGAGCGCCGCAGCGATCGTGGGCCTCTGACACCTCGATGAAGTGGTTTGTGCTCACTATCGCGTGTTTTTTCTCCCGCTTCTGCTTGCGGCCGCTCCGACTCCGATCCGGAGTCAACGGCGTTCAACGCAGCTGGCGTATCAGTGGGATTGTGGGCTGTCATTGTCAGATTCGGTGTGTGGTTTATCTTCGGATGTACTAGACGATTGGGGGTGCTCTTCGTTACTGTCGTGCTCCGCAGGCTCTGCATCGTCACCCTGATGGACACTTACTACGTGCGCTGCTTGATCATCACCGCTTGCATCATCGACGAAATCAATTGATGCCTGATTCAATGACGCTTCTAAGTTTTGTTCTAACGCTTGCATCGCTGCAGTCGCCTCATTGCCTTCACCACCGACGGCTTGTAATGGTGGTAATTCCTCAAGCGAAGACAATCCCAAGTCATCAAGAAATTGTTTAGTGGTCGCCAGTAATGCAGGCCTTCCTGGCACATCACGATGCCCAATCACATCAACCCAGCCGCGGTCTTCTAGCAGCTTGATGGTCTGAGAATTGACGGCCACACCGCGAATATCTTCAATGTCACCGCGGGTGACTGGCTGTCGATAAGCGATGATGGCTAATGTCTCCAGCGTAGCTCGTGTGTACTTTGGTGGTTTATCTGGATTGAGTCGATCAAGAAAAGGCTTCATCTCCGGGCGGCTCTGAAATCGCCAGCCGGTAGAAAGCATGACGAGCTCAACACCGCGCTCGGACCAATCTTGCGCTAATTCTTCTAAAAGTGATTTGATGGTCTCGGCATCTAGCGTCGATTCTGCCTCCTCGACAGGACCGGCAAATAACTTTTTCAGCTCATTAATGGATAGCGCCTCGTGAGTGCAAAGTAGCACTGTCTCGAGGACTTTTTTCGCCTCTTGGGTATTCATCTGCGGTTCTTGCAGTTAAGTTGGTAGCAATGGAATGCAATTATTCAAGGCCCAAGCAAATGGAGCCGCGTTGGGAACAGAAATATCCGTGGTGCTTTAACGCCAGCGCCCGAGAATTATGCTTTTTTGGTGGGCGAGTGACGTGGGCTAGGCCGTCTGACTAGTAGGACGCGTGACAGAAAGTCCCGAATTAGGAACGAAGCCGCGTCAAGCCAAGTTGGCCGGATTATAGGGTACTTCCTGGCGCTTGTCATCGCCTGAAATTGTAGGCTACGGCTGAAGACACACAGCTTGCGTATATGAAAGCCGTCATTTGCAGCGGCGCTTGAATCGAATTAACTGCTAATCAACACGATCGCCGCACAAAAAACAAAGCCCGGTTAAATTAACCGGGCTTACTATCTGGTTGCGGGGGCAGGATTTGAACCTACGACCTTCGGGTTATGAGCCCGACGAGCTGCCAGACTGCTCCACCCCGCGTCTGAGGGACTGAAATATACAGTGTATGGTCGAAGTTTGCAATCTTTGATACTGAGCAGACATTCACCGTTCGAGTGCTACACTGACCAAAAGGCTACACCTCACGCTTTAGCAAACTCACAAAACACTTTGCAATGAAATTTTGCTCAGACTGCGGAAACACAGTTTCACTTCAAATACCACCTGACGATAATCGTTTGCGGTATGTGTGCGAACAGTGCAGTACTGTTCACTATCAAAATCCCAAAATGGTTGTTGGAAGCATTCCGTTTTGGGATCAAGACGGCGATCAAAAGATT
Source organism: Oxalobacteraceae bacterium (assembly GCA_947453015.1). Lineage (GTDB taxonomy): Bacteria > Pseudomonadota > Gammaproteobacteria > Burkholderiales > Burkholderiaceae_D > Pernthalerella. The sequence continues at coordinate 3,827 of CANGFL010000078.1, forward strand.
TTGCTTTGTCGACGAGCTATCGAGCCTCGGCTGGGCTTTTGGACGCTACCTGCAGGCTTCATGGAAAACAATGAAACCACTGCTGAAGCCGCAGCGCGCGAAACGCAGGAAGAGGCTGGCGCAACTATTGAGATGCAAGAGCTTTACACCCTGCTGAATGTACCTCACGTACATCAGGTACATCTTTTTTACCGTGCACGTTTGTTAGATCTGAATTTTTCAGCAGGTACCGAAAGTCTGGAAGTTAAACTTTTTTCAGAATCAGATATACCGTGGGAAGACCTCGCCTTCCCAACGGTAACGAAAACGTTAAAACTTTTTTTCGCCGATCTGGCTGCTCACAAACATCCGCAATCGTTTGGATTTCACTCTTTCGACATACGCAAATCAATCAAAGCGTAAAAATCCATCGGTATCACCAACTCACTTCACGTTCTGGAGTGGCTGTGATTTTATGTATGGATAGATCAGCACCCTCGTACTCTTCCTCAGGATCGAGTCGAATACCGACGGTCTTCTTGAGTACACCGTAAATAAGAAAGCCTCCTAACGATGCAATGACGATACCTAGCAAGGTACCGATCACTTGCGACATTAGCGATACACCACCCATACCGCCTAAGGACTGCAAACCAAAAATACCCGCGGCGATTCCGCCCCATGCGCCACATAGGCCATGCAGAGGCCAGACACCCAACACATCATCAATCTTCCAGCGATTTTGTGTTAGCGTAAATAACCAAACAAAAATGAAACCTGCAATACCACCGGTAACTAATGCGCCCAAGGGATGCATTAAATCTGAACCAGCACATACGGCGACCAAACCAGCGAGAGGACCGTTGTAAGCAAATCCTGGATCATTTTTACCCATCACAACCGCGACTAAAGTACCACCGACCATAGCCATCAGCGAATTCATCGCAACCAGACCATTCATCTTGTCGAGAGTCTGCGCGCTCATGACATTAAAGCCAAACCAACCCACGGCTAATATCCACGCACCGAGTGCTAAAAACGGAATGCTCGAAGGTGGATGAGCAGCGACTGCACCATCACCAGAATAGCGTCCTCGGCGTGAGCCTAACAAAATGACAGCCGGTAACGCCGCCCAACCGCCAACGGCATGAACTACCACTGAACCGGCAAAGTCATGAAAGGCAAAACCATAATTTGCTTCAAGCCAAGCCTGAATTCCAAAACGCTGGTTCCACGCAATGCCTTCAAAAAACGGATACACCAGACCGACTAGTAATGCGGTAGCGACTAGTTGCGGATGAAAGCGAGCTCGCTCAGCGATGCCCCCCGAAATAATCGCTGGAATAGCCGCAGCAAATGTCAGCAGGAAAAAAAACTTCACCATTTCAAAGCCACTCTTTGCAGAAAGCTCTTCGGCACCAACAAAAAAATGCACACCGTAAGCGATGTAATAACCCACAAAGAAATAAGCCATGGTGGAAACTGCAAAATCCACTAATATTTTCACTAGCGCATTGACTTGGTTTTTTTTGCGAACCGTGCCCAGCTCCAGAAAGGCGAACCCTGCATGCATGGCAAGGATCATGATGGCGCCCAACATGATAAAAAGCGTGTCGGCGCCGCTGTGGAATGCATCCATGACTACTCCCTAATAAGGTGCAAAAATAAGTATTGGAGCGTCTTCATGAGCAATTTTCGTTCCATTTTGGTGCTGCATAGCAAAAATTTTAACTCGTTGAAATACATTGATTTATTTTTATTCGCTTTTTCATTAGATGTGATGCCGCACATAATTAGTGCGAAATAGATACCTAAATTGGTGAGCTAGATGATCCCTTGGTTGGAACCTGACACACCATTTCCTGATACCGATCAGGCATTGACCGAAGCCGACGGCGCACCGGGTTTATTGGCTGCTGGTGCCGATCTGTCCCCCAGTCGGCTGCTAAACGCCTATAAAAACGGCATCTTTCCGTGGTTTTCTGATAACCAGCCTGTGCTGTGGTGGAGTACTGATCCACGAATGGTGCTGCAGATCGACGACTTTCGCATCTCGCGCAGCCTAGCAAAAACACTAAAAAAAATTGATCGCAGTATGCGAGACGGTGGGCAGTGGACACTGCGTTTTGATTCTGCTTTTCACGATGTCATTCATGCGTGCGCGCAGCCGCGCGATGGTAGCGATGGGACCTGGATATCGAATCAAATCATCGAAGGCTATTGCGCATTGCACAAGATGGGTCATGCCCATTCATCAGAGCTGTGGTTTGATAACCATCTTGTAGCTGGGGCATATGGTGTCAGCATAGGGAAAATGTTTTATGGTGAGTCTATGTTTGCGCTCGTGCCAGACGGGTCCAAGGTCGCGCTCGCTTATCTAGTTAATTTTTTACGTCACCATGGAGTGAAGATGATTGACTGCCAGCAGGAAACGTCTCATCTCGCCTCGCTAGGTGCCAAACCAATTCGGCGCGCAGAATTCATTGCGCTAATGAAAACAGCGATTTCTGAGCCCGATATACAGAATTGGCGGCCTAGACAACTGTTTGCAGAAGGACCGCACGACAAAAGCGCAAGCTTCAGTGTAGGATTAAGCTCAATCCCAACAACCACACAGCCAGAAGAGACTCCATGACGC
>CANGFL010000079.1 GCA_947453015.1 Oxalobacteraceae bacterium
ATTAGGTTTAGGTATGAATGCACGCGCTGCATTAATTACCCGAGGCCTGGCTGAAATTACCCGCCTTGGTGTTGTACTCGGAGGACGCAGCGAAACCTTCATGGGGCTCACTGGCATGGGTGATTTGATATTAACGTGCACCGGTGATTTATCGCGCAACCGACAAGTGGGATTAGGTTTGGCAGCCGGTAAATCATTGCAAGGCATCGTTACCGAATTAGGCCATGTCGCTGAAGGCGTGCGATGTGTGCAAGCAGTACGTACTATCGCACATCAACATCATATCGATATGCCTATTGTTGATGCGGTTGCGCGAGTAGTGTTTGATTCAGAAGCGCCATCGCGCGTCATACAACAACTACTCGCCCGTGAAGCGAAGCTAGAAAATTAGTTTATTCGTTGTTCGTAGGGGACGGATGACTAGTACTTCATAAACCGGAACCTTCAAATTTTTAGCGCTACAGATGTTCTTTAACGTGGGTTAAGGGGCGTCGATCATGAAGCGAACATTAAGCGAAGAAAAACTACCATTAGCCACCCCGTTGATTGACTCAGAATCGCCCGGGGCATTTCAGTCGGGCACTCCAGATGAGCAGACTCAATCCGAACTCGAACCTGTGCTATTCAATGTCACACCGACTTATTCATTAATGGAAATCATTGATGAAGTAAATCAGCTTTCTATTCCAACAGACAAACATACAGCGCCAGAAAAAAGCGATCGTTCCACCACCGCAAGCTCATCAACGTCTTCAAATGATTTATTAAGTACGCTAAATAAAGCTGCTTGGTCGGGAAATGTTGAGTCACAGTTCCAGCTTGGGGAGCGCTACCTCATTGGAGAGGGTGTAGATGCAAACAAAGAACAAGCTTTTATGTGGTTTCGCATGGCAGCCACTCAAGGGCATGTTGCGGCTCAGGTTAAGGTTGAGGCAATGTATCGTAACGGGGAGGGAGTTGAAGTTGACGAAGAAAGGGCCTTAATGTGGTGTCTAGAGGCGGCTGATCAAGGTCATGCGAATTCTCAGTTTAATGTTGGAGTAATGTATCAGGCTCGATCGGGTATTGAAAATAAAGAAAAAGCCTTTGTATATTTTCACAAGGCGGCTGAGCAAGGCGATTCAGAAGCTCAGGTTTGTGTGGGAATAATGTATAGGGATGGAGTAGGTGTTGAGAAAAATAATGAAAAAGCCTTCGGATGGTTTCACAAAGCGGCTGAGCAAGACGATTCAGAAGCTCAGTTTTATTTAGGTGTAATGCATAGGGACGGAGTAGATGTTGAGAAAAATACAGACCAAGCTTTTGCGTGGTTTAACAAGGCGGCTGTAAAAGGTTATGCATCAGCTCAGTCTGCTTTGGGAGAAGCATATGTAAAAGGCGAGGGTGTTGAGAAAAATAGTAAAAAAGCCTTCGAATACTTTCAACAGGGGGCCTTACAAGGCAATTCAGCAGCTCAGTTTAATTTGGGATTGTCATATGCAGGGGGTGAAGGCGTAAAGGCAAATAAAGAAAAAGCCTTCGAGTGGTTTTGTAAGGCGGCTGAGCAAGATCATCACCTCGCGCAGCGACGTGTTAGCGAATGCTACCAAATGGGTATAGGGGTAGCAAAAGATTTATCAATGGCTACCTACTGGCTACTAAAAGCACTACTTTCGACAATCGACACACAAAAAGTTATTAACCTAGATCATCATCGCGAGTTAATAAAATTATTTCCAAGCATCTTGGAAAAATATTCAGAATTTCAAAAAATAACTGAAATCAAATTCTATTCTGATAAAGCTTTTGTTGGCGATGAAGAAGTAGCAGCTATTGCGGAGTTTATTCGCTCCGATTCAAAAATACACGTTTTGAATTTCTTCCCACCTGACAATACCTATGATAAAGTTATCAGTGATGATCAGGCTAGTGAGCTTGCAAAGGCATTAAAATTTAATACTCAATTAACCAGATTAAAATTCTATGGCCGCGAACCTTCTCAAGAAATTACGGCCCAAATAGAATTGCTGTTGACTAGGAACAGAGATATTGCAGAGCTTCGGAAGTACGTCGACGATCTGCGCATTGAGACGACTCCCGGCTTCCCTCTTGATATCGTAAAGCTCATGGTCGACAAAACGATTGTTGCCTATTTAAAGGATGGGCAAACTAAGGAAGCCACTAAAATAGCGATCGATGAAATGTTCATTACTGCGGGCATAAAGGTACTGGAGAGTGATACACAAATTAATTAGTTGATCACCACCCTTACTTCGCACTAGCGACTCAATTAGCTGATTAACTCTCTTACTTCGCACTAGCGACGAGCCCTCGTCAACAGAGTGTTCTTGCGGCAGGTTGTTAAGGTTTATCTGCAGCTAATGACTAGTAAGAGCCGCAGATGGACTGGAACTTTTTAATCAGTACCGTGACTGACATTCCTCAATTCTTTTTGAGGAATGTCGATCATGAGCCTAACTTCAGGCGCACTACAGCCACCAATACCCCGCCAACTGCCGCAAGACATAAACGGGTCCGCTGTACATCCGTCAGGTACGCCAGACGTGGCGAACCCATCCGAGTCAGCACAAACAGAACCTGTGATGTTTAATCTCGCAGCGACTAATACATCAACGTTAACGACAGACGAATTAAATCAGCCATCTACGCCAATAGCCGAACATTCAGCACCAGAAAAAAGCGATCGTTCTAGTAGTACTAGTTCAGCAGCAACCATAACGACAAAAGATGATGAGATCACGTCGCTTAAAAAGGCTGCAGAGCAAGGTAATGCTCAAGCGCAGTACAAGTTAGGCGTGTGCTATGACAATGGTGATGGAGTTGAGATAAATAAAGAACAAGCCTTTGCGTATTTCCACAAGGCTGCGGAGCTAGGTTATGCCAATGCCCAGTTTAATGTAGGAGTTATGTATGACGAGGGGGAGGGTGTTGAAGTAAATAAAGAAGAAGCCATCTTGTGGTTTCAGAGAGCAGCTGAGAAAGGTCATGTAGATGCACCATTTAATCTGGCGGTAATGTACAAATTGGGTGATGGCGTTGAAGTCAATAAAGAAAAAGCCTTTATGTGGTTCCGCAAGGCGGCAGAACTAGGTAGTGCTGAAGGGCAGTTCAAGCTAAGTATGTGCTACGAAAATGGTGATGGTGTTGAAGTCAATAAAGAAAAAGCCCTCGAGTGGCTTCACAAGGCTGCAAAGTTGGATGATTCAGGCGCTCAGTTTTCTCTGGGAATAAAGTATGACTATGGTGAGGGCGTTGAGGTCGATAAAGAAAAAGCCATTTTTTGGTATGAGAAGGCCGCTAGGCAAGATCATTTAAATGGTCAGTTTAATTTAGGGCTAATGTATTACGAAGGGGTTGATGTTGATGTAAATAAAGAAAAAGCCTTCACGTGGTTTTACAAAGCGGCTGAGCAAGGGGATTTAGAATCGCAATATCGAGTAGCAAAAATGTATGCAAAGGGTGAAGGTGTTAAGGTGGATAAAGAAAAAGCCTTCACGTGGTTTTACAAAGTGGCTGGGCAAGACGATTTATATTCTCAGTTTACTTTGGGTGCAATGTATTCCGAAGGAGATGAGTTTAAGGAGGATAAAGAAAAAGCTTTAATGAGGTATCGCAAGGCAGCAGAGCAAGGCCAAGTCGAAGCAATGAACGGCTTGTGTGAAGCGTATAAAGAAGGTCAAGGCGTAACAAAGGATTTACTGCTAGCTACCTATTGGTTTATCAAGTCTAGAATTAAGCTCATTAAAGATGTCGTTACCGTCGAAGATAAAGATATCCAATGGCTTGAATATTTTCGGATTGCTCTTAAAAATTTTACTGAATTTAAAAATGTACATTCAATTTTATTAAACATACCGGTCGCTGTTGAAAATATTCCAAGGATTGATGCATTTATTCGGTCGAATTCGCGCATCAAAATTTTGACATTAAACTGCGATAGCGATTTAAGTGATGAACATGTTGCGCCCCTTGTAGAGGCATTAAAATTTAATACTCACATAACTCAGTTAGTAATAAAGGGTGAGAAACGTTCTAAAGCAGTTGCGGATCAGATAGAAGTACTGCTCACTCAGAACAAGGATATTGCAGAACTGCGACGGTACGTTAAAGATCACCCTCTTATTTTTACTGCCGATATTCCTGTTGATGTCGTTAAAATTCTGGATAAACAAATCATTGTTTCGTATTTAAGAAGCGGACAAACTAAAGAGGCTACTAGAAAAGCCATCGATGAATTTCTCATGATTGCTAGGACGACGGCGCTAGCGAACGATTCAAAAACTAGTTAGTTGATCCTAGAACTTACTAAAAGTCAGCGACGAGCCTTCGTCAACAAAGTGTTCTTGCGGCGGATTGTTTTGCTATTAGCTAAGTACAAATAAGTTAGTGTTTTATCTGCGCTGGAACTTTCAAATGAATACGGTGACTGACATTCCTCAATACTTTTTGAGGGGTGTTAGTCATGAAGCGAACATTAGGCGACGAACTGTTGCCAACACCTACCCAGCTGCCTGAATCAGAATTCACCCCTGCAATTCCGCCAGACACTACAGCTGAGCAGACCCAATCCGAACCTGCGCTATTAAATCGCACAGCGGTCAATCCACCAATAGAAATGGTCGCCGAAGTAAATCAGCCACCAATCCAACCAAGCGAACACTCCGCGCCAGAAAAAAGCGATCGTTCCAGCAGCGCTAGCTCAGCAGTCACATCGGCTACTACAGATGATGAGATTACATTGCTACAAAAAGCAGCTTGGTCGGGAGACGCTGAGGCGCAGTTCCGACTTGGTGAGTGCTACATCAGCGGAAAGGGCGTTGAGATAAATAAAGAATATGCTTTGATGTGGTTTAAAAAAGCAGACCTGCAAAACCATAAAGAGGCTGAGATTGCTATGAAAGCAATCTATGCAAATGGTGTTTGGGTTGATAGTAAAAATAACCTTGAGTGGGTTCGCAAGGCAGCTAATCAAGGCCATCCTCAGGCCCAGTATGAATTGGCAGTAAATTATGAGAACGAGTACGGCGTTACCGTCGACAAAGAAAAAGCGTTCATGTGGTATCTGAAGGCAGCTGATCAAGGTCATGTAAATGCACTGATAGTTTTGGGACGGATTTATGCAGATGGAAATGGCGTTAAGAAAGATGAAGAAAAAGCCTTTCAGGCGTTTTTCAAGGCAGCTGAAAAAAATGATCCTATTGCTCAGATAACCGTTTCAGAGTGGTGCCGAGAAGGCCGAGGCGTAATAAAAAATTTACCAATGGCGACCTATTGGCATCTGAGACTTTTACTTAACGGTCAAAATTTGGCGTTTGACTTAATTCATGATCTTGAATTGATAAAATTAATTCCTAGTGTCCTACAAAATCATCCTGAGCTTAAAAAGTTAAAGTTAATCCGCTTATCGGCTAACGGATGTTTAAGCGATAAAAATATTGAAACGATTGCCTACTTTATTTATTCGAATTCCAAGATCAAAAGTCTGGTACTTAGCACTGATTCATGGAAAAGCGATGACCATGCTAATGCGCTGGTAGAAGCATTAAAATTTAATACGGAATTGACCCTGTTAGATGTCGGTGATTTAGAAATTTCTATAAAAATGCGCGAACAAAAAGAAGTGCTGCTGACTCAGAACAGGGATATTGCAGAACTTCGCCAGTACGTTAAAAAGCACCCTCTTATTTTTACTGCCGATATTCCTGTTGATGTCGTAAAAATTCTGGATAAGAACATCATTGTTTCGTATTTAAAGAGCGGACAAACTAAGGAGGCTACTAAAAAAGCCATCGATGAATTTCTCCTGATTGCCAGGACGACACCGCTAGCGAAAGATTCAAAACTCAATTAGCTGATTAACTCTCTTATTTCGCACTAGCGACGAGCTCTCGTCAACAAAGTGTTCTTGCGGCAGGTTGTTAAGGCTTACCTACAGCTAATGAGTAGTAAGAGCCGCAGATGGACTGGAACTTTCCAATGAGTGTCGTGACTGACACTCCTCAATACTTTTTGAGGAATGTCGATCATGAGCCTAACTTCAAGTGCAGTACAGCCACCACTCCCCAACCAGCTGCCTCCAGACACGCCAGACGTGGCGAACCCATCCAGGCCTGAACAAGAGCCCTTACTATCAAATCGCACAGCAACCAATTCATCAGCGTTAGCAACAGACGAATTAAATAAGCTGCCGACACCAATAGTCGAACATTCAGCACCAGAAAAAAGTGATCGTTCTAGTAGTACTAGTTCAGCAGCAACAATAGTGACAAAGGATGATGAGATCACGTCGCTTAAAAAGGTGGCAGAGCAAAGTGATCCTGAAGCGCAGTTTAAGCTGGGTGTGCGCTACGACGATGGAAATGGTGTTAAAGAAAGCAAAGAAGAGGCCTTTAATTGGTATCACAAAGCTGCGGAGCAAGG
>CANGFL010000080.1 GCA_947453015.1 Oxalobacteraceae bacterium
TCCGCCAGATGCCCTGTATCGGCGGCACGATCCAGCGGCAGTTCGGTCAAATACCAATGATCGATCTTGTCTTTTAAGTGAGAAATTACCCCGAGCACATCCTTGTCCGACATCGCCCCAAAGATGGCATAGGTGAAGGGGAAAAACCCCATATTGTCTAAATTTTGGGCCAATGTGGCGGCTGCGTGCGGATTATGTGCCACGTCTAGTATGACTTGCGGACGCCCTGGCAGCACCTGAAAACGACCGGGCAGCTCAACCATCACCAAACCATTGCGCACCTCTTGCGCCCCTAGGGGCAAGCGATCGCGCAAGGCTTCCAGCGCCGCTAAGGCCGCGCTAGCGTTGAGCAACTGATTAGCGCCGCGCAAGCTGGGATAGGCTAGTGAATTACGACGCAGGCTGCGACCTCCGTAGTTCCACTGCTGTCGATCACCTGAATAATTAAAGTCGCGTCCAAACAGCCAAAGATCGGCGCCTATATTTGTGGCGTGGTCTATGAGCGACGCAGGCGGCGCAGGGTCACTGCATATAGCGGCGCGGCCAGCGCGATAAATACCGGCCTTCTCAAAGCCTATCGCTTCACGCGTATCACCTAAATAATCTTGATGGTCGAGATCAACGCTAGTCACTATCGCTACATCGGCATCAATGATGTTGACGGCGTCTAGCCGACCTCCCAATCCCACTTCAAGAATGACGGCATCAAGACCGGCTTCGACAAACAACAACAAAATAGCTAGCGTTGAAAATTCAAAATAAGTGAGCGATATGTCACGGCGTGCAGCGTCGACTTTTTCAAATGCCGCACATAGAACTTCATCACTGGCTATTTCACCATTGATACGTGCACGTTCATTGAAATGAATTAGATGCGGCGAGGTATACAAACCAACACGATAACCACCCTGCAGCAAGATGGATTCAAGCATGGCACACGTAGACCCTTTGCCATTGGTACCACCGACAGTGATCACAGGGCAGCTAAATTTCAAGCCGAGTATTTGAGCAACTGCAGCAACCCGATCTAACCCCATATCGATCGCTTTGGGATGCATACCTTCAAGGCGCAGCAGCCAATCGTTGAGTGACAAAGTAGTGGCTGGCATAGAAATCAGACGGAATTAGCTGAGGTAAAAATGAAAAACCCGGACAGCATTGCCCGGGTTGATCTGCATGAGACGAAGTTCAGGCAAGCACTTCAGGTGGCTGGTTTTGCAGCAGTGCCAACAATCGCGCAATTTCTTCACGCATCTTACGTCTATCAACAATCATATCGATAGCGCCTTTTTGAATGATGAATTCTGAGCGCTGAAAACCTTCGGGAAGTTTTTCACGCACAGTATTTTCAATCACGCGCGGACCCGCAAAACCGATCAAGGCTTTAGGTTCGGCAATCACCACATCACCCATGAAAGCAAACGATGCAGATACACCGCCCATCGTAGGATCGGTTAATACCGAAATAAACGGCAATTTTTTCTCGGCCAGTTTAGTTAGCATTGATGTGGTTTTAGCCATTTGCATCAGCGACAGTAAACCTTCTTGCATGCGCGCACCGCCAGTAGCGGTAATACAAATGAAAGGGACTTTTTGCTCCAATGCCGTCTGCGCACCACGAACAAAACGCTCACCAACTACGGCGCCCATTGAGCCACCCATAAATTCAAATTCGAAACAGGCAACCACTACCGGCAATGTCATGATGGCACCACCCATGACGATTAAGGCGTCGGTTTCACCGGTTGCATCCAATGCGGATTTCAAGCGCTCAGGATACTTTTTGGAATCTTTGAATTTGAGTGTATCAACCGGCAAAATTTCCTGACCGATTTCATAGCGGCCTTCTTGATCTAGCAAAGCATCAAGACGCTCACGTGCGCGTATGCGCATGTGGTGATCACACTTAGGGCAGACCTGCTGATTCGATTCCAAATCCGTCCGATACAGCACCGCTTCACAGGAAGGGCACTTGACCCACAAACCTTCCGGAACGGAACGGCGGGTCGACGCATCAGAACGTTGAATACGAGGGGGGAGCAATTTCTCTAGCCAGCTCATGGGGGCTCTCTTTCTGTAAGCGACTGGTGGCCGCATTGTGCCGCGTTGTGGCCTATTGTAACCGGCGCCCACGGCTGCTGTCAGCTTGGCATTTGATAGCTAATTTGAACCAAACATCAGGCCGATAATTCGTCAATAGCAGCGCGTATTCCCGACAAAAATTCCTGCACCGCTGCAACGGCCTTATCCTTGGGCGTATTTTCCAGCTCCTGGATGATGCGACTACCAATCACCACCGCATCCGATACCGAAGCTACCGCTTTGGCGGTTTCGGCATCTCGAATACCAAAACCCACGCCAATCGGCAGTTTGACGTGCTTGCGGATTTCAGCGATTCGGTTAGCTACCTCTGTCGTGTCGATATGCGCTGCTCCGGTTACGCCACGCAAAGAGACGTAATACGAAAAGCCACTACTAATTTCTGCCACTTGACGAATACGTTGCTCAGAGGATGTAGGAGCCAATAAAAAAATCGGATCCATATCAACCGCACGCAATGCACGTGCAAATTCTTCACATTCTTCCGGTGGGTAATCAACCACGATCGCACCGTCAACACCGGCTGCTTTGGATTCAGCGATGAAGGTTGGAACGCCCATACGCTCAATCGGGTTGGCATAACCCATCAATACGACTGGCGTATCTTTATTCTCTTTGCGAAATTCTCGAACGTAGCCGAGCACATCGCGCAAGCCCACACCGAATGTCAGTGCTCTCTCGCAGGCGCGCTGAATGACAGGCCCTTCTGCCATAGGATCCGAGAAAGGCACGCCGAGTTCCAAAATATCGGCCCCACCTCTTACTAAGGCGTGCATTAAAGGGACCGTCATATCAGGCGCAGGATCGCCTGCGGTGATGAATGGGATGAGAGCTTTCTTCTTTTGCGAAGCAAGCTTATCGAAGGTTTGTTTTATGCGTGACATGAAAAATACCCGTGCAGTAGGAAAGTTGTAGAGAAAAGCGAGCGCAGTAACTTAATGCTTCGCGCCGCTATCACCACCATGCTCTCTGTCATATTCCTGCACGGTATGCATATCCTTGTCACCGCGACCGGATAAATTAATCAAAATCGATTTATCTTTGGGCAGCGTCTTAGCAAATTTCACGGCATAGGCAATCGCATGAGCTGATTCGAGTGCAGGAATGATGCCTTCAATGCGGCAGCAATCATGAAACGCTTTTACCGCTTCTTCATCGGTCACGCTCACATACTGCGCACGATCACTATCTTTTAACCAAGCGTGTTCAGGGCCTACACCTGGATAATCAAGACCAGCTGATACAGAGTGCGTCTCAGTAATCTGTCCGTTTTCATCTTGCAGCAGATAGGTGCGATTACCATGCAAAACACCAGGAATACCGCCGCCGAGTGACGCAGAATGCTTACCCGTTGCAATCCCCTCACCTGCGGCTTCAACACCGATCAACTTCACATCTTTGTAATCAATGTAGGGATAAAAAATACCCATCGCATTTGAGCCACCACCAATGCACGCCATTACATAGTCAGGTTGATGCCCTATCAGCTCAGGCATTTGTTCAATACATTCATTACCAATGACCGATTGAAAATCTCTGACCATCATCGGATAAGGATGAGGGCCTGCAACGGTACCGATAATGTAGAAAGTATTTTCCACATTCGTGACCCAGTCACGCATCGCTTCGTTGAGTGCATCTTTGAGGGTTTTTGAACCGGATTCGACGGGTACTACGGTCGCACCTAGCAATTGCATACGGTAGACATTTTGTACTTGACGTTTAACGTCTTCGCTACCCATGTAAACCACGCATTCCAAACCAAAGCGTGCACAAATCGTTGCGGTGGCAACACCATGCTGGCCAGCACCGGTTTCGGCGATGACTCGGGGTTTGCCCATGCGTTTAGCAAGTAATGCCTGACCAATCACATTGTTGATCTTGTGCGCACCGGTGTGATTTAAATCTTCGCGCTTAAAATATATTTGCGCACCACCCGTTTCAGTCGACCAACGCCGCGCGTGATAGATAGGGCTAGGACGGCCAACAAAGTATTTCAACTCGTGATGAAACTCACGTAAAAATTCAGGGTCGTTTTGATAGTGAGCGTAGGTCGCTTTTAATTCTTCCAACGCATGTGTCAGCGTCTCAGAAACAAAACTGCCACCGTAGGGGCCAAAATGGCCAGAGGCATCCGGCAAATTGTAATTACCGACGTGAGCGGGGTTGTGATCCATGGTCTTTCCTTAGAAATGCTTGTTTAGTGAGTATCACCGGCGCGCACAGCATTTACGAATGCTTGCATCAACGCCGCGTCTTTAACGCCCTTGCTAGATTCGATGCCCGAACTGACATCGACAGCATGCGGACGCAACGAGCGCACAGCATCAGTCACATTTTGTACGTTCAAGCCACCACTCAAAACGGCCTGATGCACGATTTCTGCGGGAATGAGAGACCAATCGAAAACCTTTCCGGTACCGCCGTAAGCGTCGCTCCAAGTATCGAGCAACAGTCCGGCAAACAAAGGACTACACGCACGGTATAACCGCTCCGATTCTAACAAATCCTGCGAAGTCGCATCAGGCCGTATCCGAAAGGCTCGTAAGAACGGGCGCGCTACCGCTTCAGCGATCTGTGCGCACTGTTCTGGCGTCTCATCGCCATGGAATTGCAACATCGAAAGCGGTGCGATCCGCAAAACTTGCTGTATTTCAGCCAGGCTGGCATTCACGAATAGGCCAACACTCGAGATAAACGGTGGCAAATCTGCTAACAACGTCGCAGCTTGTTGCGCACTCACATTGCGTGGCGATGGCGGATAAAAAACCAAACCTATCGCATCAGCACCGGCTAGGGCTGCTGCCTGAATATCTTCTGGCTGCGACAAGCCACAGAGTTTTATACGGGTTCTATGCGTCATCAGAGAAATTATTTAAATAAATGGCAAGTCGGACTCAACTTGAGGTAAACCCCAGCGCTCATCGTAGTCGACTTTGGCTAAGTACAAGCCATCAGGGCTAAAGGTCGGCGCGGCTAAGTCGCGCTCGCGACTTTCCAACACGTCGGCAACCCAACTCACAGGCTGATTACCATTACCCACCTGAATCAGTGAACCCACAATGTTACGCACCATATGATGTAAAAATGCATTCGCAGTCAGTGAAACAGCAATCAAATCTTTTTGCCTTTGTACGTGAATGCGATGAAGTGTACGAATCGGTGAATTGGCCTGGCATTGTGCAGCACGAAACGCAGAAAAATCATGCATGCCCACGAGCGACTGAGCAGCACGATCCATTGCATCGACATCTAGCGCGCGAAATGCCCAACCTGCTCTTTTCTCCCACAAAGGAGAGCGGATAGGATGGTTGTAGATCAGGTAATGGTAGGTGCGAGCGGTGGCTGAGAAACGCGCATGAAAACCGTTTTCTCCACCCTCAACTTCGGTTGCCCATCGCACGGCAATCGATGAAGGCAAATGAGCATTCACACCGCGTACCCAAGAGAAAAGTTCGCGCTCAGCGGTCGTATCGAAATGTACGACCTGACCAAAGGCATGCACGCCGGCGTCGGTACGGCCGGCGCATACGGTTTCTACAGGATGTTGGCAAAATTCAGCGAGTGCTTTTTCCAGCACATCCTGCACCGTTTTACCGTGCAGCTGAGTTTGCCAGCCCTGCCATGAGCTGCCGTCGTATTGAAGGCCTAGCGCTATGCGTTTCACGGAGTGGACTGATCACGCGCGCATGATGCGGCGACGTGATGCGGCGTCAGAAAGATAAAGAAGACGCGATTTTACGCGAGTTGCTGCAATAAGGATTTTGCCCGCGGGGCCAGTTCACCATGCTGTGACGACGCGACCTCGCGTAATAAATCACGAGCTCCATCTTTATCACCGATTTCACTGCACGCAACAGCAAGGTCCATTTTTGTTTTAAGCGCTAAGGTCTCGGCCTGAGTATGAGTTTGAGTAAACGTCGTTTTCGACGTGACACCTGTTTGGGTGAAATCGATAACTTCAGCCGTAGAGGTAGATGATGATGACCTTGCAGTGTTTGATTCTGCGCGACCTTCCTGAAGCATCCCATCGAGGCTAATCGAAAAATCGGCAACCGTCGTCGCGGGTTGATCGTTCAAGTTCGAGGCGAATTTGGATGGCGGATGCATGCTAGCAGTGCCGACGTTCATTCCCGCTGAGTGTTCTTTCACTGACTTTAAGGGTGAACTGCTAGGTGCAAGAGGATTACCGACTTCCATTTTTTGAGCTAATTGCGCTGCCTGCATCCATTCCGCACCCTGACCATGCGTCAACACGCGTAACTCGGTAGCGAGATTAGTGAATTTTTTCTGATCTTTGCGTGTCACGTAAATTTCA
>CANGFL010000081.1 GCA_947453015.1 Oxalobacteraceae bacterium
ACTTGTTTACGGGTAGTGAGTATCAAAAATGCCAGCACAGCGCCCAGTATCACCACCGCAATAATCACCAACCATTGTTTGCGACTGATACCACTGCCTGATTTATTAAAGTGAGTAGTCATACTTATTCTTTCGCTGATGATGTTGCCGAGATGCCCTCGACTCCTCCGAGCAAACCTTCGAGATCTGTAATGGCGGTGTATAAAGCGGAGAGTGCTGTCAGGTACTGTGACTTCGCACTAAAGTAGGTACGTTGAGCATCAAGCACTTCTAAAAAACTAAATTTTCCATTTTCAAAACCTATCGTCGCCGCCTCGTAGGCCCATTTAGCCCCCGGCAGTAAACTTTTTTGCAGTAATTCGGTCTCTTCACGTCGTGCACTGATGCGCTCTAGTATTTGCAAGGCATCGCCATACAGCGTGAGTTTTGTAGCCGCTAATTCATCACGTGCTTTATCTTCACGTTTCAAGGCTTCGAGCAAATTACCTTGATTACGATTAAACACCGGTAGTGGTATGGATAGCCCGACCATGACTTGATCACGCGTGATATCTTCGCGTCGCTTCATTCCTAAAGTAAAAGTAATGTCTGGTACTGCTTTAGTTTGTTCAACCGTGACTAGTGATTTACGTCGCTCTACTTCCTGCTGCGCTCGTTCGAGCACGGGTGAAATAGCCAATCGACGTTGAACCACCTCGCGTGTAGGCAGGTCTGGCATGCGATCAATCTCACCGACGACTTCGGTAAACCGTGGCGATGAATTTCCCCAAAAACTGCTTAAGCGTCGTCGAGCATTCCGCAATTCGCTCTCTGCTTGGGTAAGCGACAGTCGAACGCCTGCTTCAGCCACCCGCGCTTTAATTTCTTCAACGGGCGAGATCTTCCCGGCGGTCACTCGCTTGCCCGCAATGTCCGATGCTCTCATCGCTAACACCAACGTATCGCGCGCTAATGCTGTCTGCTCTTGTGCAGCAACCACCTCAAAAAACGCTGCCATGGTTGATGCCCGTATTTGCAATTGGCGTGCCGTTAATTCGGATAGCGCAGCACTTTTGTTACGGGTAGCAGCATCCACACGTGCGCCACGCTTGCCGCCCATTTCAATCGGCACATCTAACTGCGCTGTACTCGTACGTGAAACGCTACGCGTATCTTCTGCGAGATAAACGAATTCAGGATTGGGTCGTAACGAGCCCTGCAAAATTTGTGCATCAGCCGCTTCGATTTCACGACGAGCAGCCGCCAAATTAGGATTGCGCTCCAAGGCCAATCGTATCGCCGCGTCCATCGTTAAGGCCTGCGCTGGCTCCGCCAACGCAGCGGTCTCAGCTTGATTCACTAAAGAATCAAGCACTAAAGGCTCTGAGGTTTGAGCCGTCGCTGTTAAAGCGGCACTCAAAAGCAAATACAAAACCGAATAGCGCATGCGGTGCTGTCGTGTTGGTGAACTACGTTTAATCATGTAATGAATGGACATCTGACTCTCCAATCGCTGAACTCGATAGTCAGCTCGGCACGATGCCGTGTACTCATTTTTAGTCAACTGAACTGAGTCAACGTAAGGCGCTCACGAAGAATAGCCTTTGCGCTTGAACAATCCAGCCAACGACTACAAGGGCTGACCAGATAAGAAAGTGATTACGACCAATTAGGTCGTTCAGGAAGATCGTTCGGTGCAGAGGGAGGATGCAAGGTCAACGAATAACTCACATCAAGCGTCGCTTGAATCGTCATCGCCGAATTCGAATCGGGTAGCAACGCCACAATACAGGCTGCATGACAAAAACTGCAATCGAGATCACCACCCGCGCTAGACAAGTTTTGCTGATTAGTTTGCTGATCATCTTGCTCAACAGCTTTGGTGAATGACTTGTGGTGATGTTGGTGCTCGTGATGACCAAAATGTCGAGCACCCATGCCCTGTTCGTGCTGACAATAGCTCGTCACCGCGGCCCAAGAGGTCTGGAACCCGATCAGTGATATCAGCAAAAAGGCAATCAGTCGGCGCATGCCGTAAGTGTAGCAGGTCAGCTGGCGCGCAGCCGCTGGCGCACCTCAGCCGGAGTCGCTAGTGACTTACCCATGGACTCGATCTTGCGCCGTGCTGCGCGAACCTGATCAATGTTACTGATCGTGTGACCAAAAGGCGCATCTTCCAAACCAACACGCACATGCCCGCCATGCTCAACGGCAGGCTCAATCAATGCATCAATTTCAACGCCTAAGCCAGCCACCATCCATGGCGCAGTCGGACATTCCAACGCCAGCAATTCCAAATACGCTTGCATAGCCCACGGCTTGGGAGGAAAGCCAAACGTAAACTGGCTCGTAAACATTAACCGAAAAATAGGTATCGGTGCGCCGTCATACGCACGGTGGAGGGCCGCCCCCAAACGCATAAAGCCCGGCTCATAAATCGCATACGACGGTGTAATACCAAAGGTCTGAGCTAACTCGAGCCCATAGCGAACATGGCTCTCAGGATTCGAATACAAGAAGCCCTCTTTACCCAGGGGTAGTTCGTCATAGTTAGCGATGTGTGTGGATCCCGGATCAACCACCGACCACTCAACCAAACCAGCACGCACTAATTTTTCAACGGCAGAAAATCGCTGTGATGCTGTGAGTGGACTCAACGCATCTTGATCACCCAAAAACGGCAAGGTGCCATAGCAAATAACATCCGATTGCGAGCGTATACGCTCAATGATAGGTGCGTAGATATCGTAATCATCCCGCTGACGACCCGTGATCGGGTCGTAGCCGTGCAAGTGAATGATGGAGGCGCCCTCAGCTGCGCAGGCTAATGCCTCATTGACAATTTCGTCTGCCGTCACCGGAATGCCAGGCTGGCGCTGACGCGACCAGGGGCCATTTAACGCCACTTCTAACCAGACGGGTTGATTGGATACCATCGACGTCTCCGTGTTTTTATTGTTCTAAGACCGACAAACTGCGCCGCATAAGTCTAAAGCTTGGCACTGTAGCTGCCGATTATACCGAGTCGATATCGAATAAAAAACCTGCTGAAACCTAACGAGGTCCTTGAATGCGTATCTTGATTTCTTTACTGCTTTTGTGTGCCCTGCACCCTGCTCGAGCGGACGTGCGCAGCATGTGCGTATCGATTTCCAACAACACGGAAGCCTTTGTGGATGAACGCAGAAAAGGCTATACCAAAAATCAAATGAAGGACAATGCGCGGCAAATCGCCAATCAGCGCCAGTTAGATAAAACCGTTCTGGAATCCTGGTACGCAGAAATTGATTGGATCTTTAAAAATCCCAATCTTCGATTCGGCTCGGTTAAATCTAAAGATAAACGCTACGAAGAATGTATGAAACAGTATGAAGGTCAGTAACTAAGCACCGTCATTACCAAGCCATACTCGCTCAGCGCGGTGGGCGCGAGAGCTTAAAGCCGCACAGATAAATAAATAATTTTTCAGTCGGACTATTCGGCAAGGGATACACCGGGTCACCCGGATAGGGATCGTTAAACAAGACCTTGCCTTGGAAATATCGTTTTTGATAACGAATGCGCGAGAGCGCTCGCACTCGCTTCTTTTTACAATCCGCTTCCCACACTACTTTATTGGATGTTCGAGTTTCTTGACTACGACCATTGAGCATCGTGGTTACGCGCGGTTTGTCGCCCGTAGTTTTGGTAGCCGGATCGACGTAGTAGGAATCTCCTGGAAGTGTGACGATCAATAGCTTCCACTCGGCATATACCGGGGCTGCTATTGTAATCAGCAACAATAAGAGGAATTTTTTCATCGTTCAGAGGCAAAGAGGCTAAACGATTAATCGACAGCCGTATGGAATTTTAAAGAAAGTAGCTTAAAATCAGGCTCAAGCTATTACCGTTAGCCAGTCTAACGACACCTTTTCTAGGGGGATGGCATGGACAAGATCAATTCATACGCCACTATCTATTCGTATTCACCCGACGGCCAGCGCGTCGCTAACCGCAGTATCGGCCCTCAAAATACGAACCGCAGCGCAGGGTCAGTAGCTGACAAGCCGAAAGAAGCCGCTCCCTTACCGCTACCCGAAAATCAACTAAAACAAGCCTCGGATGCCTCTCAGCAGAAGATGATTGAGAAAGTATCCGTTGCCACCACTCGTGTCGAACTTTACTCACCGGCGGCCAGTCTAAAAAATAAACAAATCGATTCCGGTTTTAACAATCTCGGTGGCACCATCAATTACAAAGCGTAATTCAGCCCATTGACGCTGAATTACGCCGGATAACTTACAACAGACTACCTTACTTCGATTTCTATCGTCTTACGAAACTTAGCGCCATACGAGCGATGCGCTCCATCGGCAAATTGCATCGTTAATTTATGCTTACCGGGTGCGAGCGTGATTTCAGTTTCAGTCTGCCCTTTACCGAAATGCCGATGTTTATCGTCCATGGGTATTGCTACATTTTCTTCAATGTCAGGTGTGTCGATCAATAGATGATGATGACCCGTACCTGGCGTGACTTCACCCGCAGGTGCTACTGACATACCATCGACCGCAAACTTCACCTTGAAAGTGGCGGTTACAGTGGCACCATTTTTAGGCTCAACAAAATCGACCGATTGTGCAAACGCAGTGCCCGCAAAGCACGTAGCCACTACAAACAAGCTTAGTTTACGAAGATTCATGCTCACTCCTGATTAATGATGAATGGTGGATGATGAATATAAGGACATCGCTTAGAACAAGCCAATGATCTTGCCATTATCATCGACATCAATCTTTTCTGCGCTCGGTACTTTAGGCAAGCCGGGCATCGTCATAATATCGCCACAGATCATCACAATAAATTGCGCACCCGCTGCAAGTTTGACTTCGCGCACATTCACAACATGACCACTCGGTGCGCCACGCAAAGAGGCATCGGCACTAAACGATGACTGCGTCTTGGCAACACAAATAGGATAGCTGCCATAACCCGCCTCTTCCCATGTTTTGAGTTGCTGTTTCACTTTGGCCGAAGCACTGATATCAGCGGCGCCATAAATTTTGGTCGCCACTTTTTTCATTTTTTCCAGCAATGAATCCGAGTCTTCATACACATACGTCATGCCACTCGGCTGTTCTGAAAGACGAACCACTTCATGCGCCAGCGCTTCAGCACCTGCTCCGCCTTTTGCCCAATGCTCTGCTAGCACCACGTTGACGCCGAGCGCCTTCATGCGGTCAGTGACTAATCTAATTTCAGCCTCGGTATCGAAGGTGAAACGATTGATAGAGACCACGCAAGGCAATCCATAATTTTTAGTCACATTTGAGACATGGCGCTCTAAATTGACCAAACCCTTTTCGAGCGCAACGAGATCTTCACCGTTGAGTTCTTTTACGTCTTTACCACCGTGGTATTTCAATGCGCGAATAGTGGCGACCAATACACACGCCGATGGCTTAAGACCTGTCTTACGACATTTAATATCGATAAATTTTTCAGCACCTAAATCTGCACCAAAGCCCGCCTCAGTCACCACGTAATCACCCAACTTTAAAGCGCTTTGAGTAGCAATCACCGAGTTACAACCGTGAGCAATATTCGCAAAAGGGCCACCGTGTACAAACGCAGGATTATTTTCCAGGGTTTGTACGAGATTGGGTTTGAGTGCTTCTTTCAGCAACACGGTCATCGCACCATGAGCATTCAGATCGCGTGCGTGCACAGCTTTTTGATCACGGGTATAGCCAATAACGATATCGCCTAAGCGTTTTTTCAAATCTTTCACTGAAGTGGCTAAGCAAAAGATCGCCATGACTTCGGACGCCACCACAATATCAAATCCATCTTGTCGAACAAATCCGTTAGCGGTACCACCCATGCCAACGACGATATCGCGCAAAGCACGATCATTCATATCGACCACGCGCTTCCACGTAATACGACGTGGATCAATATCGAGCGCATTACCATGATTAATATGGTTATCTATCATCGCCGCCAACAAATTGTTAGCTAACGCTATCGCCGAAAAATCACCCGTGAAATGCAGATTGATATCTTCCATGGGCACGATCTGAGCATAGCCCCCACCCGCTGCACCGCCTTTCACGCCAAACACTGGGCCGAGCGATGGCTCGCGCAAACAAATCACGGTTTTTTTACCGATACGATTTAGCGCATCACCCAAACCCACGGTGGTCGTCGTTTTACCTTCACCAGCTGGAGTTGGACTAATCGCCGTAACAAGTATTAACTTACCGTCCGGCTTGCCTTTTAGCGAATCGACATAGTCGAGTGAAATTTTGGCCTTGTAATGACCGTAGGGCTCAAGATAATCATCGGCGATGCCAAGATGCGAAGCCACCTCAGTAATGCGCTTCATCGTCGCTTTTTGTGCGATCTCGATATCGCTTGCCATTTCGTCTCCAAAATTTATAGTGATATGAAACAGCC
>CANGFL010000082.1 GCA_947453015.1 Oxalobacteraceae bacterium
CTACCGATTAGGAACTTTACTTATGAGCACGACTCCCCTCAGTACGCCACCTTCCAGCCGTAGAAACTCTGTAAGCAGTAGCGAAAGTCTTGTTAAATCCAGCGCTGATGATAAAAACGACCGCGAAGAGAAATCAACATCTGCTCCGGTGATGAAATCCAAAAATAAAAAGAGTTCATTACGGGAGGCTTTTTCCTCTAGCAAACTATCAACATCCGTCACCACAACCAAGGATCCGCGCACAGAATTTAATAAAAAAATTGAAGTCGCACGTCAGTCTTTTGTAGAAAATAATGAATCATGGAAAAAATTTATTCAAAAAAATATCAACAGCGATGGATATTTTTACTTGCATAAGACTACTGGTAAAGAATTGCATGAATTACTTTACTGCCTTCGCTCTTCTCCTAACCCTAAAATAACTAGCATGTGCAGTATGAGCGCAATGATAGACAGCACAACAGCAACCGCTTTAATCAAGGCACTTTTATCGAATCCTACGATCGTCACGTTGGAGATTAGCTTTGCTCAGTTTGATGCTGCAGGCCTCAAAATATTTACTGATTCAGTCATAAGCAACCCTTCTAGCAATATCACCTCACTTATTCTTCGATTCAACAATATGAATGATGATTTAGTAAAAGTATTAGCCAAAGCGATCATAACCAATCCCAATTCCAAACTCACTGCACTTGAACTTGAAGAAAACCGAATCGGCGATGAGGGCGCTAAAGCACTCGCCGAGGCGATCGAAACCAATCCCAGCAATATTACGGAACTTAAACTTTCCTTCAGATTTAATTCTCTCGAAAGTACTAAACTCCTTTTAAAGGCTATTAAATTAAATTCCACTATCACCTTATATAAAGTGGTTACCCCATACATCAGCGACAAATATGACAAGATGATTCAGGATCACTGCAAGCTTAATGCCAAACGATTGCTGACTGATAGTAATACAATCAATGAAAAAACAAACTCCACTCCCGATTCAAATAAGGTCGTTAGTAAAGAGCATTTTGTAATCGATAGCAAAGAAAAACCAAGTAAAGAAAAAAATAATAAAAAATCTTAATACTGCTTAACGAATACAGCTAATCGAAAGATTTTTTTACTAGGTATCTCGCTGGCTAAGGATAAAAACTTCTTAGCCAGCAGATTCTGTCCAAAGCTGCACACGTAGATCGCGATTCATTAGCGACCAATTCGTTATTCGAACGTCTCATCAGAATTTCTTGAATTAATTATTTTCTAGAACCAAAATAACTCCCAAACTGGGAACTTTTTTTATTTTTTTCCTACAGATGATTCTCACAACTTCCGAAACCAAATTTATTGGAGAATTTTCTGTGGCCGATCCTATTGCAAAAAAACTGAACATATATGATCCTAATTACAGCTCATCTAAAGAGCGCTCTTCTGAAGAGAGCGAGGAGAGTCCATCAACGCCCAGAATGAAACAAGATAAAGATTCATCAAGCAAGTCAACAACATCTACTTACCCTCACAGCACTAGTAATATTAAAGACGACGTAAAAAAAAATATTGAAAAAACACGCGAATTAAACGCTGGGAAAGATGAACTCTGGGCTAAATTTTCCGAAAACACTGAAGTGACCGTAGTCACGAAATTAGAGTCTCTCAGCAGTAACGACATTGGCGAATTGTCTAAATGGTTAAGGGAGAAAGCGCACCCTCAAATCAACGTTTTATCTATCAGCAAAAGTGATATCGATGATAAGGCTGCAAAATCCTTAGCCAAGGCGATAAAACCCAAATCAACGTTGGATAAGCTAACTACCCTTAAATTAGGGCACAAGCTAAGCAAACTAGCCACGCTTGAACTGGTAGGCAACACGATTAGCGATGAAGGCTTCAAAATTCTAGCCAAGGTGATTCAAACCAATCACACGATCACTACGCTCAACATTGATATGGAAGGTAGTGCGAATAGCGACCAAGGCATTATAACTCTAGCCAATGCGATTTCAACCAATCGCACGATCACCAAGCTAATGATCCGCGTAGGCAAAAAAATGGGTGCCGATGCCATCGATGCCATAGCCCAGATGGTTGGAACAAATGAAACCTTCAAAGAATTAGAATTTAAGGGCTTTGGCTTGAAACATGGCGAATCAAAACAAATTACGAGTGCTTCTCTTGAAAATCTTAAAAGCAAAATCGAATCTCTTACCTTTATTTAAACCACTAATAAAAAATTATTACAAAGAGTTCAATTAGCACAACTCATTGAAGCACGTTTTTTTGCATCAATAAGTTTGCTGGCTCTGGAGAGGAATCTTCTGAGCCAGCAAACGACTTTAGTTTTTACATCTGAGGATTAAGCTTTTCAGTTTTTGAATGCAGCTTATTCAATGCTGCCAGATACGCTTTAGCTGATGCCACTACAATATCTAAATCAGCCCCGACTCCGTTCACAATACGCCCGCTTTTGGATAAGCGCATGGTGACTTCACCTTGTGATTGGGTACCGGTTGTAATAGCATTCACCGAAAACAACAACAACTCAGCGCCACTCTGGGTTTGAGTTTCAATGGCATTCACAATCGCATCCACTGGGCCGTTACCATTGCCTTCGCAGGTGACTTCTTTGCCTTCAATTGAAAAAGTTACTCTGGCAGTTGGCTTTTCACCGGTTTCGGATTGCTGAGAGAGCGATACAAAATTGTAGTGTTCGCGATCATGTGATTGCTGCTCATCTGATACGAGTGCCATGATGTCTTCATCAAATATCTCTGATTTTCGATCAGCTAATTCTTTGAATCGTGCAAAGGCGGCATTCACTTCGGATTCAGATTCAAGTTTGATACCTAATTCTTCCAGGCGCTGCTTGAATGCATTACGACCGGAGAGCTTACCCAAAACAATTTTGTTGGCACTCCAACCCACGTCTTCGGCGCGCATGATTTCATAGGTATCACGCGCCTTGAGTATGCCGTCTTGATGAATGCCGGATGCATGCGCAAAGGCATTTGCACCTACGACAGCCTTGTTGGGCTGAACGGCAAAACCGGTAATTTGTGAAACGAGTTTGGATGTCGGCACGATCTGAGTCGCATCAATGCCTAATTCCAAGTTGAAATGATCTTTACGGGTACGCACTGCCATGACGATTTCTTCTAGCGCGGTATTACCTGCACGCTCGCCTAAGCCGTTGATCGTACATTCGATCTGCCGTGCACCACCTATCATCACACCAGCCAGTGAATTGGCGACAGCCATACCTAAATCATTGTGGCAGTGGACTGACCAAACGGCTTTGTCGGAATTAGGAATGCGTTCACGTAGTGTTCGGAGCATGGTGCCGTATAACTCGGGCACGCCATAGCCAACGGTATCGGCAAAATTAATTGTTGTGGCACCTTCGGCAATAACGCCTTCGAGTACGCGACAAAGAAAATCCATATCTGAACGACTGCCATCTTCGGGACTGAACTCAACATCATCTGTAAATTGGCGCGCGAAACGAACGGCCTGCCTAGCTTGCTCGTAGACCTGATCAGGCAACATACGGAGTTTTTTCTCCATATGCAGCGGAGAGGTGGCTATAAATGTATGAATGCGTTTGCGCTGCGCGGGTGCCAGAGCTTCGGCAGCGCGAGAGATGTCTTTATCGTTGGCACGCGACAAAGAACACACAATAGAATCTTTGATGATGCCTGAAATCGCTTTAATCGATTCGAAATCACCGGGTGATGAGGCTGCAAAACCAGCTTCAATGACATCAACTTTCAGTCGCTCTAGTTGGCGCGCAATCCGTATCTTTTCATCCTTGGTCATCGACGCGCCAGGTGACTGTTCGCCATCGCGCAATGTGGTGTCAAAAATAATCAGTTTGTTTGAATCGGCCATCTCGGGCTCCTAGAGTAAACGCGTGTTATGCCTATATTTTCACCTGCCCTGACCTTTTTGTCTGAGCGGAGGAAAACACAAATTGTGGGGAATGGGAGGTCTGCGCGTTAGCGCAGTAGATACAGCAGCAACAACCCGGATGGGCTGGCTGAAGAAAATCGTGAGCGGTTGAAGAATGAACTCGTCATGCACCAGAGAATAAGGGGAATTTCCTAAAAGCGCAACCAAGCTGTTTCTATCGAGTTGATAGGCAAGGTCTTTAGTTATTTATCACTGTTATCACTGACGGGCTCATCACTGGTCTCAACGATGCTAACCGGTTTGCCATTGAACCAGTGCCAGAAGAAGACGCCATAACCGGATAAGCCATAAATGACGAACAAACCAAACAATACCTTGGGTGGATCGCTGGATACGGCCACAAATATCAGCACGATCAGAAAGATCGCGATGAAGGGGACTGATTTTTTAAAGTTAACGTCTTTGAAACTATAGAACGGCACGTTCGTGACCATGGTGAGGCCTGAGTAGACAGTAATAATCCATGACAGCCAGCGAAAATCGGCGCCGGCAATACGAAGATCATCCATCAACCAAATAAAACCCGCGACCAGTGCCGCTGCAGCTGGGCTAGGAAGCCCTTGGAAAAAACGCTTATCGACAACGCCAATGTTGGTGTTAAAGCGCGCTAAACGCAGAGCTGCACCAGCACAATAAACAAACGCTGCCAACCAACCTAATTTGCCCATACCACGCAAGGACCACTCGTACACAATCAACGCGGGTGCCGCGCCAAAGGACACCATGTCAGACAAGCTGTCGTATTGCGCGCCAAACTCGCTTTGAGTATTAGTGAGTCGTGCCACCCGACCATCGGTGGCATCCAACACCATGGCCGCAAAGATGGCTACAGCGGCGTTGGAGAACTGGCCATTCATGGCCATCACAATCGCATAAAAACCGCAAAACAATGCGGCGGTTGTAAACGCATTGGGGAGCAGGTAAATACCCTTACTACGCAAAGCTGACGAGCGCGGAACACCCTCGTCCGTCGGCGGCACTCGCCTCGGAAATCGTTGAAAACGAAAAGGCCTTCCCTGCGCGGCCTTCGGTTTATTTTTGCGATTAGTAAATAGAGTCATGCCGTGAATGGTAACCGACGGTAAAGACGCTTAGCGTCAAAATTCAGCAAGAATGGTTTCGGTCGCTGAAACTTTTTCGCCCACAGTGACTAGCGGACGCGCTGTCAGTGGCAGATACACATCCACCCGCGAACCGAAGCGAATAAATCCATAGCGCTGACCACGAGCCATAATATCTTGCTCACTGACGTAGCAAAGTATGCGACGAGCGATTAATCCAGCTACCTGCACAAAGGTTACTGTTTGCCCATTGGTGGCAGTCATCACTACGGCATTGCGCTCATTCTCAGTGGATGCCTTATCCAAATCTGCATTCACGAATTTACCTGGGAAGTACTCCACTTTCTCAATCTTGCCATCGACAGGCGAACGATTGGAATGGACATTAAATACGTTCATGAAAACGCTGATCTTCAGCGCCTCGCGATTGGCGTAGGGGTCGTGCGCTTTTTCCACCACCACGATGCGTCCGTCAGCCGGCGACAGCACCGCATTGGGCTTTTGCGGAATCATCCGCGGCGGATCGCGGAAAAACTGCAAGACGAATATAGCAATGATCCAGAAGGGCCAAGACCAGCTTCCAAGAAAGGCGGTGGCTAGGGCAGCGGCCGCCAGCGCCAGAGCTAAGAAAGGCCAGCCCTCGCGGGCGATGATGGGGTGAGGATAAGGATTCAAAACAGCTCCCAAAATTTCAAAACTTTGGGATTGTACCTTCGCAACATGTCATGAGGGATGTTTCCAACACTTTCTATAGTTAATCGGGGATTCATTAATGACGGATGGCGGTCTGAACTTGCGTAACGGCAATGTCACAAAAGAGCATGGTTCATTTCATTTTTGATATTTCCAAGGAGGCTGCATGATTCCCACAACTCAAAGACGGTACCAAACAGTAGAACAGGCATTGAAAGTAATTAACGATGCAGAAAAATTTGGCGACTCAGTCAAAGTTAACAAATCAGGGGACCTAGAACGAAGTAACTCATCTACTAACCCCCTAAAGAGCTTTTTTCTTTTTTTTCGAAAAACATCAGAGTCAAAAATTCAAAATCGCGAGGTCATAGATACTGTTCTCAACAAAATGAAAATTGAGATTATCCAAGCATCATCCTATGTTCGTAGCGTGAATACTTTGATGGAGAATCAAATGCAAGACCTAAAAAATTTCAAAGAAACCGGGAAATTAAAAGAGCTAAAAGATCAATGGATCATCTTAAAAAATAATATAGACGCCGCAGAAAATGGTTCCGAAAAAGCGATTAATAAAATTAAGGTTTAAAAAATTATCGAACTAGCTTTAGGCTACCCAAGGCACGGGAGCCCGTAAAAAAAGCCACATCTGCATGTGGCTTTTAGGGCGAGCGCGGTGTGCGCATTTTCGCGCACGCCGCATGA